>JAUNSQ010000034.1:2746-11480 GCA_030539135.1 Synergistaceae bacterium
GAAGCTCGTCCAGTATCTTAACAAGCTGGTTGTCGCAGTCCTTTATGCAGTTGTAATAATAGTCGCGGAAGCGCTCCCAGTTATCCGCCCGCGCAGGTACGACGCCGACGTTGCTCCCCCACACCCTGTAGTATTCGTTGTGCGCGTTCACGCGCCCGGCGGCCTTGATGTCCTCCGAGTACGTCAAAGGTATCGGAGCCAACGGATACGTCGTCTTGTAGAATTCGTTGTCAGGGGCGCGCTTTATCGGCGCGAAAAGTTTTCCTGTGTCCTGCTCCATCACTCCCGGCAGGTCGGTATTAAAGTACATTATGTCGTGTGGGTTTATGAGGTTGACCGCGAGGAAGAATGGCTGGCCAGCGGCGTTTTTCTTCGCGCCGGTGCCTCTCAGCCAGTCCGTGGCGGCCGCGGCTATCGAGCCGTCAGTCGAATAGCCCTCCTCAACTCCGCCCGGCGTGTCGCCGTCTGGATTCCAGTCAGAGAAGCCGTAAGGCTCCAGCCTGTTCGTCGTGTTGAAGATGGTGTGCCACGTATCGTCATGGACGCCGCTGCCCGCGAGGTGCAGCTTGCCCTTATACGCCGTGTAGTATCCCGCGCCGCGCATCATGTCGCCGATAGTAGTCAGCTTTGGGTTCATGGAATACATATAATCCATGTCAGTGTTGTCGAACATCTTTGTGTATGTTATGTGCCGCCCCGTGTAGATGACAGAGCGCGAGGAGGTGGACATCGCGGAGCATATATAATGCTTTTCAAACGTCGTACTCATGTTCCTGAGACGTTCGCGGCCCTTAAAATCCGTTCCTGCTGGGTAGGAGGTCCCCATGTAATGCTCCTGGTCCGTGAGGATAAAGACGATGTTCAGGGCCGAAAGGGTCGACGCGGCTTCTGCGCCGCCGTCTGTGGCCTTTGCGTATTTGTCGCCGCCCAAGTTCGCTGGAAGAGCAAAATATCTCGACAGCGGCGCGTGCGTCAGCACAGCCGTCAGTAAAATTCCTGCGCATCCCGTAATTTTCAGCGCAAACTTCTTCGTGTCGTCGTTCATCAAGACGCCCCCATTCAATTATCGTAGAGATTATATCATTGGCGTAAGGCCGCTGGCGGCAGTCCGCTAAAAAACCCGTAAATTCTATCATCAAAAGTCAAAATTTTATGGCTTTATCTCTTCCGCACACTTTGCGTTTATTTCACAATAGGTCTTGACACATATCAAATTACAAGTATCATTCATAAAATATCGTAATGAAAATGACATTGTATCCACGGAGGTTTTTGAAATGACAGCAACTTGTACAGTATGTGAAGCCACTATTACCCTTCCCGAAGGATGCGGCGACTGCGGCACGGAACTTGAAGTTATAAGCCTCGATCCACCGAAGCTCGAAGAGGCTCCGCAGGTCCAGGAGGATTGGGGAGAATAGCTTTGGCGACTCTTCGTATCCTTTTTACTAGACTTCGCACAGAAGAAAAATTGCTCCTCGACGCGGCGAAGCGCGAGGACATCCCCTGCGAGCTCCAGAACGTCAGCGACGTCTGGTACGGCGATAAGCCGTTCTGCTCGCCGGACGACGTTGTCCTCTCGCGCTGCGTGTCGCATAACCAGAACGAGGGCGTCGCGCAGCTCCTTGAGTCTCAGGGCGTCCGCGTAGTGAACAGCTCCGCAGTCATGGCCGTATGCGGCAATAAACTCTTAACCACTCTCGCGCTTCAGAAGGCGGGCATAGCCCAGCCGAAGTTCCGCGTGGCCTTTACTCCGGACGCGGCTCTCGAAGCCGCAGAAAACCTCGGCTACCCCGTGGTCTGCAAGCCGGTCAGCGGAAGCTGGGGGCGCCTGCTCGCGAAGATCAACGACCGCGAGTCGGCGGAGGCTATCTTCGAGCACAAGTCTATGCTCGGCGTCATGCACAACACATTTTACATTCAGGAATATGTCAATAAAGGCAGCTTCGATGTCCGCGCGTTCGTCGTAAATGGCGAGCCTCTCTGTGCTATCAAACGCGAGAGCGAGCACTGGATAACGAACACCGCTCGCGGCGGCAAGGCGTCGAACCTTCCGCTCGACAACGATACGACTTCCATACTCAAGGCTGTCCACGGAGCCATCGGCGGCGAGTTCCTCGCGGTCGACCTCTTCAAAGCAGACGGCGTATGGATGGTCAACGAAGTCAACGACGGCGGCGAGTTCCGCAACTCCATCGAACCGACGGGCAAGGATATCCCGGCGGAGGTCGTGAGGGCGGCATGGGGACAGAGGCCGCGTTAAGATGACTATTTCTCTCGCCTGCAAAAATTCTAAACAGATAAAGAAAAACAAGCGCGCGATAAAGCGCGGTTGTCTAACGGGCTGTGGATTTTTGCATGTCGGGGAAACTTTGTAGCAAACGGCATAAATCAACCACACGGCCCGCTCCCAGAAGGAAGCGGGCCTTATTTTTGCAATATCGCGCGGAATTTTCATGCATAATCGATTTTTGAATATAAAATATAAAAGATATCCAAAAGGAGAGATTTCTATGACAGATCCAATCAGAGTATTGATATGGGGCGCCACAGGCTTCACGGGAGGGGAACTTCTCAGGATACTCGCGCGCCATCCGCGCATGAAAGCGGTAGGCTGCGTGTCGCGCAGCAAGGCCGGGACGCCGATAGGCGCGGTGCATCCGCACCTACGACACGTCTATGGAGACATGACCTTCATCTCTCCGGACGACGGAGCGAACACAGAGGCGGACCTCACCTTCCTCGCGCTGCCGCACAGAGCCTCGGCGGAAGAGGCGAAGAGACGCCTCGACGCAGGGCAGAAGGTAGTTGACCTGTCGGCGGACTTCCGTCTTCGCAGCGCGGAAAATTATAAAAGATGGTACGGCGTAGAGCACCCCTGCGCGGAACTGTTGAGCGAGGCGGTCTACGGCCTGCCGGAGCTTCACAGGGCTGAGATGGCGTCAGCGCGTCTCATATCCGGCGTAGGATGCAACGCGACCTCCGCGATATCCGCTCTGCTTCCGTTCGTGCGCGGCGGGCTCGTAGAGGACGTGCGCATAGAATGCCGCGTAGGCTCCTCCGAGGGCGGCGCGACAGGCGACGAGGGTAGCACGCATCCGCTCCGCAGCAGGACGCTGAGGATGGTCGCGCCGTTCGTCCACAGACACATGGCCGAGCTCATTCAGGAGCTCGAACTCCCAGAAGAGAAGATAACGATGGGCGTGACCGCCGTTGAACTTGTGCGCGGCATCCAGTGCGTAGCGCATGTAACTCTCAACAAGCAGGTCAGAGAGGCCGATATATGGAAGCTCTACCGCGCGGCATGGGGCAATGAGCCGTTCGTCTCGTTCACGCCAGCGCGGCCAGCGCACTTCCGCATCCCAGACCCGCGCTTCGTGCTTGGGAGCAACAGAATTCTCACGGGCTTCGCGCTCGCGGAGGATGGCCGCCGCGCGATAGCGGCATCCGCTCTCGACAACCTCATGAAGGGGGCGGCGGGCTCCGCCGTCCAGTCGGCGAACCTGATGTTCGGGCTTGAAGAGACATCCGGGCTCGATATGATGCCGCTCTATCCGGCATAGAGAAAGGGACGATATAAGATGCTTGGAGTTGTGAAAATCGGCGGAGCTGTCGGCAACAAACTTGAACCGCTTATGAAAGAACTCTCTGAACGCGCGGCGAACGGCGAGAGATGGATACTCGTCCACGGCGCGAGCGGCGTAATGGACGCGCTGTGCGCGGAGCGCGGCGTTGAGATAAGGATGGTAACGAGTCCGTCAGGATATCGCAGCCGCTTCGTCGGAGAGGTGGAACGCGCGCTTTTCAAGGAGGCCGCGATGTCATACGGCGCTCAGATAAAGAACACTCTCGACGGCTTCGGCGCAAAATCAGAACAGGCCGACCCTGAGATATTGAAGCACGTCTTCGCGAAACGCAAGGACGTCATACGCGAGGTCGTCAACGGAAGGACGCGCATCCTCCGCGGGAACTACAGCGGGACCGTCACGAAAATAGACGGCTCGAAAGTCCTAGAAGTCCTTAACAACTACGTCATCCCCATACTGCCTCCGCTCGCGCTCGACCCTGAGTGCGGGCTTGCCATCAACATCGACGGCGACAGGCTCGCGGCGGCGACGGGCGGCGAGGTTAAGGCCGACGTAATGGTCATCCTCTCCAACGTTCCTGGGCTTATGAAGAACATCGAAGAGCGTGACTCACTGATAAAGACGGGACATCTGGCCGACTGGGATATACTCGAACACTACGCGAAGGGCAACATGAAGCGCAAACTCGTTGCCTGCCGCGAGGGCCTCGAAGCCGGAATACCGAAAGTCTATCTCGCGGACGGCAGGGCAGACGCCCCGATTGCCCACGCGCTGGGAGGCGAAGCGACATGTCTGACTCGTTAAGCTCGCTCTATGGTGGGCGAGGCATCGCCCTTGACTATGGCAAGGGCAGCCGCGTCTTCGACACAAATGGCAGGGAATATATAGACTTCCTCAACGGACACGGGGCCATGCTCTTTGGACACGCCGACCCTGTGCTCACGGCGGCGCTCGAAGAAGCGGCGCGGCATGTTTGGAGCGGCGGCGCGGGGCTTGACTCGCCCGTGCGTGACGAACTCGCGGAAGAACTCTCCTCCATCGTCGGAGGCAACGGCCGCGTCTTCCTCACAAACAGCGGAACAGAGGCGATAGAGGCGGCTATAAAGCTCGCCGTCTCCATCAATCCAAAGAGGCCGCGCATACTCGCGTGCCGCAGGGCGTTCCACGGCAGGACGTGCGGGGCGCTCTCCGTAACGTTCAACCCGAAATACAAGACGCCGTTCGGAAATTTCATAGCGAAGGCGGAGCACTACAACCCGGAAGACCTAGCCGCTCATATAGACGAGAACGTCGCCGCAGTATTCATGGAACCGGTACAGGGCGAGGGCGGAGTGTTCCCCATCGCGCCGGAGATAGGCCGCGCAGTGAGCGAGGCCTGCGCTAAGAACGGGGCCATACTCATCGCCGACGAAGTCCAGACGGGGCTTGGCCGCTGTGGGGCTATACTAGCGTCGCCGCTCGCCGGCATGTCGCCGGACATCACATGCGTCGCGAAAGGGCTCGCAGGAGGCCTTCCAGCGGGAGCCGCGATATGGAAGAAGGAGCTCGGCGACTTCCCATCACACAGCCACGGCTCGACATACGGAGGCAATGAGCTCGTCGCTCGCGTGGCGATAGCCGCGCTGAAACATATCAGAAACGACAAACTCACGGAACACGCAAAGTCCTTCGGCGAATTTCTCCGCGCAAGGCTCGCGAAAATAGATTCGCCGGTAATAAAAGAGATACGCGGACTTGGGCTCCTCAACGGAATAGAGCTTGAGATCCCGTCGCTTGAGGTCATAAGACCTCTTCAGGAAAACGGGGTGCTCGCTCTCGCGGCCGGCCCACGCGTGCTGCGCTTCCTTCCCTCGTTCGCTGCGACCGAGCGCGACGGCGAAGAGGCCGCCGTAAAACTTGAAAAGACATTGAAGGAGATATCCAAATGAGGATGCCCGAATCAGCCTGTCTGCTCGCCGACCTCGTAGCCGTCCCAAGCCCAACGGGGCATGAGGAAGACGCGGCTCGCCTGCTCGCGGACAGAATGCCGCGCTTTGGGTGGGAGAGCGCCCACCTCGACGGCATGGGCAGCGTCATCGCCTATCGCGGAACGGGTGACAAGGAGCTCGTTATCCTCGGACACATCGACACCGTGCCCGGCGGCCCGGAGTTTTACATGGACCAGGAGACGATAATCGGACGCGGCGCGGTCGATGCGAAGGGCCCCGCATGCGCCATGGCCGTTGCCGGAGGGTGCATACCCATACCGCGTGACTGGCGCGTCACGTTCGTCGGTGCAGTCGGCGAAGAGATCGACTCGCGCGGCGCGCGCTTCCGTATGCCGCTCCACGAGCCGACGGCTCTCGTCATTGGCGAACCGACGGGCAGCGACGGGGTCGCGCTCTCATACCGCGGACGCGTGCTCTTTGCGTTCGTCGGCGAGGACGAAGGAGCCCACCGCTCAGGAAGCCCAGGACCGATGACCGAGGCGGTCCGCGCCGCGTCGTCGATGTGCGATATCGTAAAGAACATGGGGCAGGGATATTCGATAGCCGTCATGGACATGGAGGGGCATGAGGTAGGCAAGCGTTCAGCGAGCGTAACGATGGACTTTCGCCTGCCGCTCGGCACCGAGCAGGCGGACATCGAGCTGATACTCAACGAGACAGCCGCGTCGTTCGGGCTGACCGCCCAAGTCATAGAATACGTTCCGCCATACGGAGTACACAAGTCCGACCCTGTCATCAGGGCGTTCAGAAACGCGATAAGGGAGACGGGAAGCGTGCCGCGCATCTTAGCGAAGCAGGGCACCTGCGACCTCAACGTCCTCTCGCCGTGGGGATGCCACATGGGAGCCTTTGGCCCCGGCGACTCGAAGTACGACCACACGTCCAACGAGCAGATAAAGATCTCCGAATTTCTCCACGGCGTTGAAGTTCTTAAATTAGCTTTACCTAAAATTATGTCCTCAATTTAAAGCGCGGCGTATAAACGGCATAAACTTTGAAACACTCGAACCCCGATGCTCAACGTACCATTAGTACGCCTGCGCTCGGGGTTCTTCGTATTTCTTCGTTTCTGCCATTTCTTCGCCGCGCTTTGTTAATATATCAAGCTCCCAATTTTAGTTTTGTATTACCGACGCGCTTTTGTTAATACGTCAAGCTCCCGATTTTGAGTTCCCTCTTTGTCTGGCCGTAATGGTTCCATACGGCCCAAAGCGTCGTTGACCTTAGGGGTTATATTTTTGAAGCACGATTTCGTCAAAAGTTTCTATATTGTTTGAAACTAAATAGTTACACGCCCAACCGATGGCGAATATCGTTTAGCCACTCGCCCTTATACTTAAAATATCTCGGACCGGCGATTGAATATCTCTTGCCCGTAAGTAATTTAGCAAGAGCCGTCAACGACATGGTTTCGCCATTATCTGTCGTTTACTAGCGTCTCGGATACCCCAGGCTTGAGCCTGGGTAGTTTTCCGAGGCGCTTTTTATTTATGAGCACATGCTTGCCGTTGCTCGTCGTTATCCAGCGTTCGCCGCTGTCAGGCATAGGCGCACCTCCTTTGTGGTATAAAAAAGCCGCCCCAAAAGGGACGGCGTTTGTGGTTTATTTGTTGTTGGTGGTGGTTAATACATGAGTATCAGGCAGTCGGCAGCGGAATAAGGGTCTTTGCCCGTTTCAAATCTATTGTTGATAAGACTTGACGCCTCATCTGTCGCTAAATAAGCGTCCACTTCTGCGTCACTTAACGTTGTCCATCCTGCGGCGAAACAACGTCTTACCTCGGCTGTAAATTTTTCTATCGTTGGAAAAAACTTGTTATGCGACATTCTTGTGACACCTCCGATAATAGCGACTTGTCTCTGTCCTTTTTCGCCGCGTGGTAGTTAGTACATCAAATCTAGACAATTACCCGCAGAGGCGGCAGACCCAATCATGAGGCATTTTTTGCCTTTACCTTCTTCGTACCGTGTTTTTATAACGTCTTGGGCCTCATCTGTGGCAAGGTATCTGTCGACCTCGGCATCGCTCAACTGAGGCCAATCGTCCTTAAAGTATCGCTTAACTTCCTTGGTAAATTCTTCTATCGTTGGAAACATCTTCGTCTCTGCCATGCTAACTACCCCCTGTTGCGTGTAATTATTTTGCTTCATCTTATCTGAAAATAGACACTTTATAAAATATATATCATGTATATGCGTCATGTTAAAGGCAATGAAAATAATCGGTGCGTAATTTCGTCAAAAGTTTTTTAAGTAGACTATAAAAACTTTCTAATTTTGATGACTTTTTATAGTGGACTATAAAAAGTTTTGCGAATAGCGTTTCGTGTTCAATGGTTGACTTGCGCGTCTATCGACACATGCTCGTATTGAGTATGAGATACAAATATCCTAATTTATGATGGAATGTTTTGATTCGTCTTAAGATTCCATCTCGCACCAACTTTCATATTTAGGCTAATCTACGATGTCATCGTATTTTAGCCTAAATATTATTCATGGTTAATTTCTTATCACTGCGGCGTTGGCGTGGGCTGTGAGGCCCTCGCCGCGGGCCATTACGTCCGCGGTTGGCGCGAGCCGCGCGGCGCCGTCTTTCGTTACGCGCTGGAACGTGCAGACTTTTAGGAATGTCATAACAGACACGCCGCCCGTGTAGCGCGAGGCGCCCATTGTGGGCAGAGTGTGGTTCGTCCCGGCGACGTAGTCGCCGAACACTTCCGCCGACCAGCCGCCGATGAAGAGCGAGCCGTAGTTGCGAAGCAGCGGAGTGATGGCGTCGGGGTCGGCTATGTTGACTTCAAGGTGCTCCGGCGCGATATCGTTGGCGATCTGCGCGGCCTCTTCGAGCGAATCCGCGATGATTATCTTTCCGTTGCGCTCCCATGATACGGAGGCGATATTCGCCGTGTCGAGTACAGCAAGCTGGCGATCAACTTCGTTTGTAACTTTTTCCGCTAGCTCCGCCGATGTCGTTATCAATATCCCAGCGGCGTCCATGTCATGCTCGGACTGCGCGAGTATGTCAGCCGCTGCGACGTCCGCCCTCGCGTTTTCGTCGGCGATTATGAGGACTTCGCTGGGCCCAGCTATGAAGTCTATGCCGACCTTTCCGTAGACCTGGCGTTTCGCTTCGGTGACATATTTGTTTCCCGGGCC
>JAUNSQ010000035.1 GCA_030539135.1 Synergistaceae bacterium
AAAAAGTTCGCGGCGGCATCCTCATAGGGATAATCGCCGTTACGATAGCGGCCATTCCCCTTGGAATAACCAAGATGCCGTCGGTCGTCGTATCTATGCCTCCGTCGCTAGCGCCGATATTCTGGAAGATGGACTTCTCGCAGATCGCGAAAGGCGGCTTCTGGGCTATCGTCTTCACGTTCTTCTTCGTCGACTTCTTTGATACGGTCGGCACGCTGGTCGGAGTATCCAGCCGCGCCAATATGCTCGACAAGGACGGCAACCTTCCAAAGGCCAGCGCGGCGCTCATGTCCGACGCCGTCGGCACGGTCGCCGGCGCGGTGCTCGGCACCTCCACGGTCACGACATACGTCGAGAGCGCAAGCGGAGTCGCGGCAGGCGGCCGCACGGGACTTACGGCCCTCACGGTCGGCGTCCTCTTCCTCTTCGCAACGTTTTTTAGCCCGGTCATCTCCATCGTGCCGTCATGCGCGACGGGCCCGGCGCTCATTATGGTCGGCGGCTACATGATGATGGGCTTCAAAAATATGAAGTACGACGACTGGACGGATTTCTTCCCCGCGCTCATGTCAACGTTTATGATGCCGTTCGCTTACAGTATCGCGAATGGTATCGAATTCGGCATCGTCAGCTACGCGGCGCTCAAACTTATTACAGGCAAGGGTAAGGAAGTGCACTGGATCGTTTATGTCCTTACAGTAGCATTTATCCTTAATCACATGTTCCTTTAGAGAGGCGATCTATATGTTACCAGAGAAGATGCTGGCGCTCGGCAAAAAGCGTTCGGCGATACGGGAGATATTCGAATACGGGAAGAAGCGCGCTAAGGAGATAGGAGCCGACAAGGTCTTCGATTTCAGCATAGGCAACCCCAACGTGCCAGCTCCAGCGTGCGTGAAGGAGGCAATGCTCGACCTCGTGAACAACGAGGACGCCGTGCTCCTCCACAGCTATACATCCGCGCCTGGGATAACGGAAGTCCGCGAGAAGATAGCCGAATACATCAACGCAAGGTTCGGCACAAAGTTCACGGCCGACCACCTCTATATGACGTCCGGCGCTTCGTCAGGGCTCATGATATGCGCGAAAGCCATGCTGCTTCCCGGCGAGGAAGTCATCACGTTCGCCCCGTACTTCTCTGAATATAGAGTTTACATGGAGTCCGCGGGCGGAAAGCTCGTCGTGCTCCCTGCCGACCTCAAACACTTCCAGATAGACACGGAAGCGTTCGAGGCCGCGGTCAACAAGAATACAAAGGCCGTAATAATCAACTCGCCGAACAATCCATCCGGCGCCATATACTCCGCCGAGACGATAACAAAACTCAGCGACATTCTGCGCAGGAAGGAAAAGGAGTTCGGGCACACGATATACATCATCGCCGATGAACCGTACCGCGAACTGGTCTACGATGATATCGAAGTCCCGTTCATCCCGAACTTCTACAACAACACCGTGGTCTGCTACTCATACAGCAAGTCGCTGTCGCTGCCGGGCGAGCGCATCGGATATATCGCCGTTTCGCCGGATATGGACGAATGGCAGGAGATGTACGCGGCTATATGCGGAGCTGGACGCGCCTGCGGCTACGTCTGCGCGTCAAGTTTCTTCCAGCTCCTCGTGGCGAAGTGCGTCGATAAGATATCCGACATCTCCATCTACAAGAAGAACCGCGACATCCTCTATGACGGACTTGTGAAGCTAGGCTACACATGCGTGCACCCAGACGGGGCGTTCTACCTCTTCGTCAAGGCCCTTGAACCCGATTCAAACGCGTTCTGCGAACAGGCCAAGAAGCACGAAATACTCCTCGTCGCGGGAGACGAATTCGGCTGCCCGGGCTACGTGCGCATATCCTACTGCGTCCGCACCGACCAGATAGAGAACTCCCTGTCCGCGTTCGCGGCGCTCGCGGAGGATTACAAGTAAGCAAATATCGTACAAATACATACGAAAGGGAGAGCCACAAAAGGCTCTCCCCCTTTTTTCATCCGTGTATGACGCCGACGACCACAGGGCGGCTAGAAATACGTTCCCTTAGTCCGATAATTCTCATGGCGTTCGCGCGAGAGATTTATCATGTACTCGTCCTGCGCTTCTGGGTCCAGCCTGAAATTCTCATATTGCTTCTCTGTCTTCTCCGGCAGAACGATGATGTTCTTGTTGGCGGCCACGCCCTCGAGTATCGTCTTGACCGCTTCGTCCACGGTCACGGCGTCTTCGGGTATCTTGCCAAGCGAGGCGAATATCGCGGTCGCGACGTTGGAAGGGCAGACGCATGTAAAGCGTATGTTCTCATCGATAAGCTCATATCGCAGAGACTCAGAGGCTGATATGATCGCGGCTTTCGTCGCGCAGTATGGTGCTTGGAATGGAATAGGCAGGAGTCCGGCGATGGAGGCTGTGTTGACGATGTGGCCGTGTCCCTGCTCCCTCATTACAGGCAGAGCCGCGAGCATCCCATAGAGAGACCCCCAGAGGTTTAAGTCCATAACGAACTTCCATGACTCGAGCGAGGCCCGCTCTATTGGGACAGTCATCCCTACCCCTGCGTTGTTGAACATGAAGTCGAGGCTGCCCTGTTCTCTCGCCGCGGTCTCGACCAGAGCCTGCACCTGCGGCTGCTGCGTGACATCCACCTTGACCGCGTGGAGCCTCGGCGCGAATTCTTTAAGCTCCTCGCATGTTCTGTCGAGGTTCTCCTGCTTCAAGTCCGCTATGTAGACGACAGCGCCCATTTCAAGCAGGGCGCGCGCGATCCCGGCCCCAATGCCGGACGCACCGCCTGTCACGACGGCTGTTTTTCCATTGAAGTATGGTTCCATCCGTTACGCCTCCCTCTGGTTCGCGTAGTAGTTGAGCAGTCTCAGGACCACCCATTTGATAACTATTATGGTTATGCAGAATGTGTAGAAGGCCTTGACCGCGAGGACCTGCCAGAAGCTCAGAGTGTGAAGGCCGATTAGATGGCAGAAACCGACGACCCAAGGCATGAACGCAACGGCCATCATTGGGCCCATGCAGAGACCAAGCAGCCACGGTTTTATCGGAAGCATACGAAGCGGTGAGTTTTCCGGCAGAGCTAGGTCGTGCGCGAGGAGCTCGCCGGACGCGAGAGCCTTTTTGACCGCCATGGACGTGAAGAGCGTCATTATGAGCGACATGAATATACATGTGCTGACCGTGTCCGTGGCGACGCCGCCGCCCTCGAGCACGGTAGGGGACATCCCCCTGTTTCCGAGATACGTGAACAGGGAGTTGAGTATAATGTTGTTTCTAATGTTGGCCCGCGCTTCTTTTCTGATGAAGGCTGTGATTTTATCGCCGGTCACGCTCAAGGGCGTTTCCCCCTTTAAGTTTGGTCGGTATTATTTTTGCGCGAACAGGCTACCCTCTTCCGGGAACCTGGGCGCTTCTTCGGTTGGGGTCGGAGCGTCTTCAAGCTGTTTCTTGGTCTGCTTGCCCTCGCGGTTGATTACGATCTGCCCGCAGATGATCGCGCCCTTTTCGGTGGTAACAGTGGCGGCTTCGATATTCCCCTCAAGGTATGAGTTCTTCTTGAGTACGACGTCGCCTTTCGCCGTCAGGTTGCCGTTGACTCTGCCGTCTATTACAGCGTCGACAGCCGTTACAGAGCCGTCCAGCTCTGTTCCGTAGTCCGTGACGATATCCTCCGATACCGAAACGTCGCCGGTTATCATCCCAGTCTTGAAGTCAACGTGCCTCCCGGCGACGTTGCCTTTTATTGTCCCAGAGACGAGTACGTCGTTGTCCGCCGTGATATCGCCAAAGACCTTGCCGCATACCTGCACGTTGCCGTCCGATACTATATTGCCCGTGAAGGTCGTGCCGCGCGCGACGACAGAACATTGGACGTCCTTCTTGCCCTCCGGCTTAGCGGAGATATTTTCCGATTTTTCCTCGGCGGTATCAACATCGCCAGATTTTGTCTCTTCACCAAAACCCAGCATATCTTTAAAAAAGAAATTCTTTATTGCTGCTTCGGTCATAGCTGAACACCTCTTCATGGTAGTCGTAAAAATTTATGTGTAACCACTCAAGTCCATCATGGTCTGGCTACAAATATTATAGCTTATAAAAATATATTTTCACCATGCGAACTAATTTTCAAACGCAATGTCTATAATTATTGACAATGTTCAATGTTTTCAATACACTTCATAGTGGGCTTTGTCACGGGAGGTAAGCGAGATAGACGATACGAAACGGCCAGACAGCAGACAGTATTTTGGCAGCGTGCGTTTTTTCAAGCATGTGATACTTTGCGTTATTATTTTTTCATACTGCGCCTTTTCATACGTTACAATATCTCTATACAGGGGCAACGCCCAGCTCATGGAGGACATAAACGGCCTCAGGAACGAAATGGCCGAGCTGAGACGGCAAATTGAAGAAGCCGACATACGGAGCGGCGCGAACACCCAGTCGAACGCGAAGCCGCTCTCAGATATGTACGGCGGCGCAGCCTCCGAAAATCTCCCAGCCGGGGACGGGACCATCTATCTGACCATCGACGACGGCCCGTCGCCGCTTACGGGGCAGATACTTGATATACTCGCTAAACATGGAGTCGCGGCGACTTTTTTTGTAACCGGGAAGGAACACTCACGCGACGCTAAGAGTTTTAACGTGTGCCTCAAAGAGATAGTAGACCACGGTCACGGGCTCGCGCCGCATTCATATACGCATCGGTACTCTGAGATATACTCGTCGCCCCAGGCCTGGCTGTCCGATTTCAAGAGGATCGCGGACGCCATCTATGAGGCCACGGGACAGAGAAGTACCATACTGCGTTTCCCGGGCGGCAGCAACATCGCGGGCGGCAGGATACTGTCTGAGGCGAAGGGCCGCGGCTACACGTGGTACGACTGGAACATCACAGCCGCCGACACCGCGCCGAACGCAACGGCGAGATCCGTCTCGGAGAATATCGTCAACGCCGTTGACAAACGAACGGCCCCAAAGATAATCCTTATGCACGACGGGAACAAATTTTCCCTCGCTGCGCTTGAGAACGTCATCATAGAACTGAAGAGGAAGGGGTATTCTTTCGGAAAGCTCACAGACACTGTTCCGCAAATTGCATTCGCGCACATAAAATAATTTTTTAAGTGGTGTTTATGATGGGTTATAAAGATAATTTTAAAAGCGCCTTTGGCGAAATGTTCAACTCCGACGGCTCCTCGCAGAATACGGACGCCGCGGCGGACGAGACCACGCAGGACGAAGAACTCGTCTTTATCCGCGACAACAATAACGGCGACGCTTCTCCCTCCGCGCCAAAGGAGTACCCGGTAACTGTCATCTCCAACGTCACGACGATACAGGGCAAGGTGACGACTGAGGGGCACATCGACATCAACGGCACGATTGACGGAGACGTCGAGGCGGGAGGCAACATCCGCATAAAGGGCACCGTCACGGGCAACGTCAGCGGGAATAAGATAGAAATGATCTCCTGCGTGCTCAACGGCAACACTACGGCAAAGACGGACGTCGTCATCGACGGCGGGTCAAACGTCACAGGCGACATCACGGCGGACTCGCTGGTGGCGAACGGCAAAGTCAAGGGCAACGTCACAGTGGAGAACAACGTGCTGCTCCAGAGCAAGGCGTCCATAAAGGGCGACGTTACCGCGAAATCGCTCGGAGTCGAGAACGGCGCGGCGATCAGCGGCTCGATATCGATCCCCGAAAGCAACTAACGACCGTAAAAATTTTTTAGCCGCATGATATAAAAAGAGAGGCGGGACTTTAGAAGTCCCGCCTCTCTTTATGTGAAGTATTATCCGCCCGGCTAACGTTTTTCGATGTTCTTCGCCGGACACTTTTCGGCACAGAGGCCGCAGTTGACACACTTAGCATAGTCGATGACAGCAAGGCCGCCCTGCATGGATATAGCCTGCTGCGGACATGTCTTGACGCAGAGCGTGCAGCCAATGCACCCCGCCGAGCATACCTTCCTAACTTCTGGGCCTTTGAGCGGCGAGTTGCAGGTCACGTGGACCTGAGAACTTTTCGGGACGAGCGCGATGACTCCGCGCGGGCACTGTTCCGCGCAAGCTCCGCAGCCGACGCACTTCTCGGCGTCGACGACCGCGAGGCCATCCCTCACCGACATAGCTCCGAACTGGCAGACCCTTACGCATGTGCCGAGCCCCATGCACCCGAAAGCACAGGCCGTTGGGCCCTTGCCTGGGACCACTGCGGCTTCGCGGCAGTCCGCGACCCCGTCGTAGACGCAGTTCTTTGTCGTCTTATCAGGCGTGCCTTTGCATTTGATGAAGGCCACTTTCGGATCCTCTACTTCGGCGGTGACGCCGAGCACGGAGGCTATCTTCGCCGCAACGGGAGCTCCGCCCGCGGCGCAGCCGTTAGGCTTCGCTTTGCCAGCGACTACCGCCTCGGCAAATCCGTCGCAGCCGGGAAATCCGCATCCGCCGCAGTTAGCGCCGGGAAGGACCTCACGAATTTTCGTCTGGCGTTCGTCGACCTCTACAGCGAACTTCTGGGACGCGAACGCAAGCAGGACTCCGAAGATAACTCCAAGTCCGCCCATTATCGCGGCCGGGTAAATAATTCCTGTCATCTCCATCGCCCCCTACTTTATGATACCGCTGAAACCCATAAAGGCAATGGACATCAGCCCGGCTGTGATGAGCGCGATTGGAAGACCGCGCAGACATTTCGGCATATCAGTGTTCATCTCTATCCTCTCACGGATACCCGCCATGAGCAGTATCGCGAGAAGAAATCCGAGCGACGAGCCGAGCGCGTTGACGAGAGAGGCGACTAATGAATATCTTTCGTTCATATTGAGGACCGCGACTCCAAGGACCGCGCAGTTCGTCGTAATGAGCGGCAGGAAGATGCCAAGTGATTTGTAAAGCCCCGGCTGCGTCTTCTTCAGAACTATCTCGACAAACTGTACGAGCGCCGCGATTATGAGTATGAACGCGAGCGTGTAGAGGTATTCGAGTCCAAGCGGGACGAGGACGAGCTCGTAGGCAAGCCATGTCATAAGCGAGGCCATCACGATAACAAACACGACTGCGATGCCCATGCCCTTCGCGGTCTCTATCTTGTTGGAGACTCCGAGGAACGGGCAGTTGCCGAGGAAGCGCGAAAGCAGGATGTTATGTACGAATATCGAACCGATAAACAGCGCCAGCAGCGACATTACGCATCAGCCCCCTTTGCTTCTTTCGCACATGGGACGGTGGAGTTTCCTCCGCCGCAGATTCCCTTGAGCGCGCAGCCCTGACATGCGTCAAGCTGTTTCCAACCGTCGAACGATGAGACAGCGCCGGTAGTCTTCTCTTCCTTCTTCATCTGGAAGTGCCTGAACACGGCTATGAATATCCCTAGCGTGATAAATCCGCCGGGGGCTAGTATGACAAGCAATGCCGGGCTGTAGACCGCGGGCATTATCACATGTCCGAAGACCGTTCCGCTCCCTAGGAGCTCGCGGACGCTGCCGATGAGCGTCAGGGCAAGCGTGAAACCGCATCCCATTCCAATACCGTCGAACATCGAATCCATAACGCCGTTCTTGAAGGCAAACGCCTCGGCGCGGGCTAGGATGATGCAGTTTACGACGATGAGCGGGATGAATATCCCAAGCGCCTTATCGAGCGCGGGAGCGTAGGCGGAGATAAGGAGCTGCACCACCGTGACAAATCCGGCTATGACGACGATGAACGCCGGTATACGTATCTCGTCGGGGATCATCTTGCGTATCGCGGATATCGCCATGTTCGACCCAATAAGGACCGCCATAGCCGCGATGCCCATGCCCACTCCGTTGATAGCGCTCGTGGTGACGGCTATCGTCGGGCAGAGGCCGAGGACAAGGCAGAACGTCGGGTTCTCTGTGAATATCCCGTTCTTGATAATTCTGAGAGGATTCATCATGGCTAGATCCCCACCTTTCCGGGACGTCTGGAGGAGGAGCTTATCGCGTCGGGGGTCTGAGAGTTGGCGACCGGCTTCGCTCCGTCTTTCAAATTATTCTTCCAGAAGTCGACAGCCTGATTGACGCCCGTCGTTACCGCGGTGGACGTGATAGTGGCTCCCGATATGGCCTGTATTTCGCTGTCTGACGACGGAGCCGTCTTGACGATGGACAGCGCGGCGGCCTTCTTGTCTTTAAACTGGCCGGAGAACGCGGGTTCTGGAGCTCTGGCTCCAAGTCCAGGCGTCTCGCTGTGGCTCAGTATCTTGATGCCCATGAGGTCTCCGCCCGAGCTGATGCCGACGACCATATCGATCATTCCGCCATATCCTTTAGAGGATACCGTGATGTTGTATCCCATGAGCTGACCGTTGTCCGTTCCGGCGTTTACTTCCTTTATATATTCAGGTTTGCCGGAGACTTCGACGGCCTTAAACTCTTTCGCGGCGGGAAGCGTGGCGGCAAGGGCCTCCATCTTCTCGCGCTCCTTCGCCTGACGGATAGGCTCAAGCGTCATTGTGTGAACGCCGCCGAGGATTATCCCCGTTACCACCGTTATGAGGAAGAGCACCGCTCCGAGTCTGATTATCTTAGCCATGCTTCTTCACCTCCCCAAAGATATGAGGCGTTGTGAATTTGTCGATGAGAGGCACCGTGATGTTCATGATGAGTATCGAATAAGAGACGCCCTCGGGATATCCGCCGTAGGCCCTAATCAGGGCCGTAAGCAGCCCGCAGCCAAAGGCGAAAATTACCTGACCCCTGACCGTCATCGGCGACGTCGTGTAGTCCGTAGCCATGAATATCGAGCCGAGCAGCAGCCCGCCAGCGAATATCTCATAAAACGCTGTGCACGGCAAGGCGAACACGCAGGAGAACGCCGTGGCGGCCGCCACATATACGACCGGAATATGCCATTTGATGATGTCCTTCGCGAGAAGGATTCCAAATCCGATAAGCAGCGCGACGGACGACGTTTCGCCGATACATCCGCCGATGTGTCCGATAAACGCGTCAGCGATCGACGGAAGTTTGTCAACAGCCCCAGCCTTTATCAAAGCGAGAGGCGTGGCTGTGGAAACTCCGTCCACCGTCCACGACGTCATCGCCACGGGCCAGCTCGAAAGCATAAGAGCGCGTCCAGCGAGCGCTGGGTTGACGATATTCGCGCCAATGCCGCCGAAGCACTGCTTGACGACGATTATCGCGAACACGCACCCAACGGCGGCCTCCCAGAAGGGGATCGTCGGCGGAAGGTTGTAGGCGATGAGAAGCCCCGTCACCGCGGCCGACAGGTCGCAGCATGTCGGCTTTCTTTTCGCGAGTTTTTGCCATATATATTCGGAAGCGACGCACGCCGCTACGCAGACCGCCATGACCAGCGCGGCGCGAAGCCCGAAGAAATATACTCCGGCAAGCCCCGCCGGCGCGAGCGCTATAAGCACCCACATCATTATCTTCTGTGTATCGAGAGGCGAATGGATATGGGGCGAACTTGAAACTACGAGCAGACGTTCCGTCATTTTGCCGCCGCCTTTCTGCGCAGGGCCATTACCGTCGTCTTGCCGTCGCGGCAGGACTGCGTGAGATGGCGATTGGCTGGGCATACGTATGTGCAGCTTCCGCACTCGATGCAGTTGAGCCCGCCCTTTTCTTCAAATGTTTTATAGTCGCGCATAAGCACGAGCTTGTTCAGCACGTTCGGGACGATACCCATCGGGCAGGCCGCCACGCAGCGCCCGCAGCGTATGCACGCGGACTCCTCCGCGAGATGCGCGGAATCCTTCGTCAGCGCAAGGATGCCAGACGTGCCCTTGACGACAGGAATGTCTATCGAACGGAGCGTCAGTCCCATCATCGGACCGCCTGAGAGTATCTTGACAGGCTGTTCCTTGAAGCCGCCGCAGAGGTCTATTAGCTCGCGCACGGAAGTCCCGAGCGGCACATGTATATTCTTCGGATGGGTTATAGCCTCGCCAGTTACTGTGACGATACGCGACACGGCCGGCTTGCCCTCGGCTATCGCCTCGTATATCTGATGCGTCGTGCGCGCGTTGAGGATGATGCACCCCACGTCGGCGGGCAGGGCCGTCATAACGAACTCCTGGCCTGTTAGGGCCTCTATGAGCATCTTCTCCGCGCCCTGAGGATATTTGACCGTGAGAGGCCGCACAGTTATGTTGGAGGCGTTCTGCTTCTTGATCTCCTCCGTCATGACTGAGATGGCTTCAGGCTTGTTGTTCTCTATCGCGATAACGCCCTGCGCCTCGGGGAAGAGACGCATAACGAGCTGGAGCCCTTTCACTATCTTGGAGGGTTCCTCGACCATGAGGCGGTTGTCGCAGTTGAGATACGGCTCGCATTCCACGCCGTTTACGATGAGCCATTTGATTTTTTTATCAGGCGGTGGGGATAGCTTTACAGCCGTCGGGAACGTCGCTCCTCCGAAGCCGACTATTCCGGCCTCGCGAATTCGCTTCACGTATTCCTTTGGATCGGCGCTCTCATAATTTTCAAGAGGCTTCCACGACGGGTCTAGCTCATACTTCCCGTCGTTCTCGACAACGACGCACAGCTCCGAACCGCCAGATGCGGTAAATCGCGCCGTCACATCCTTCACAATTCCCGAAACGCTCGAAAGAACGGGAGCGGCGACAAATCCGTCGTTATCCCCGAGCTTCTGTCCGACCAACACCGCGTCGCCCCTCTTGACGACCGGCTGGTTTGGCGCGCCTATATTCTGCGCCATCGGAAAGACAAGCTCGCCCGTAGGGAGATATCCCTCGACCTTTTCGGAAACAGTGAAATCTTTTTTCTGAGGAGGATGTATGCCGCCCCAGAACGTTGCAAGTTTCATCTGATCCACCATCCTTGTGTCCAGCGCACAAAAAATCCCTCTGCGCGCAGACATTATTCTCGCACCCTTTTCGTTAAATTGACATTCTATCATCTTTAAGAGAAAAAGAAAGGACAAAATAAGAGATTAAAAATTATTTAAATTTTCTGCGGAGGATTTTAGGCAATTTACGCAGTTATTTTAAGCGGACTCCCCATTTGCGCACGATAATATCGCGGTTGTCGCCCTCGCCAAGGTCTATGGGCTGTATCTTATCGTAGTGCATACAGACGTAATCGTCCAATTCCTTTGGGGAGAAATCATATCCCATCTCATACATAGCCGCTTTAAATTCGGCGTCTGGAAGCTCAGCTGCCTCAAGCAGCCTCTTTGGATCGGTCAAAAGTTCTTCGAT
>JAUNSQ010000174.1 GCA_030539135.1 Synergistaceae bacterium
TTACGCTGTATATTGTGTCTTTATTACAAAGTTGTTGTTTTGTTCGCAAAATGCTTGTAAAAATTTGATTTTTTCAGGTATACTGCGTATAATACCAGTGATTAACATTTGGTAAACGTATATGAGCAATTTGACCTGATATAAAGGGGCGGCTATATGGCGTTATTCTCACGTAAGAAAAAGATCAAAGCCGGTCTGATACTCGACTCGGGACTCTGGCGCTACATAGCGCTCGAAGGAGCTCCCGGGCATTGTCGTGTCGTCTCGCATATATCGGGCTCTCTGTCCTCCGGACAGATCTCCGACGACGACCCGTTCGCGAAGGGCGGGGCGCTGCTAGGCAGCGCGTTCAGAGAGGTCGCCGAGCAGATAGACGACAAATCTATACCGATATGCCTATCCCTGCCTACCAACGAGGCGCTGCTGCGTATCGTGAACATGCCGGGTATGACGCTGCCCGAGGCTAAGATGGCGATGAAGTACGAGTTTGAAAATTACTTCCCGTTCTCGGTCGACGACGGCATATACGACATGGCTGAGCTGGACTACCCGATGCCGAACGGCGCGGAGGAGAAACGCTTCCTCGTCGCGGCCGCTAGGCTTTCTCTCATAGACAACATAATGAAGTTCGCGTCGGACGCCGGCTTCCTGCTCGACGCGATAGAGCCGGCGCAGATCGCCGCAGAACGCGCTATGACGCCTGTGATTCCTATTGACGACGCGTGCGTATATCTCTACGTTGGAGCCTTCCGCTCGATACTGATACTTTCATGGAAGGGCAAGGGCGTCTTCTACCGCAATATGTCGATAGGGTTCGATAATCCATCCGTCGTCGTCGAGGCCGAGGCAGACGACCAGCTTGTCGCCTTCGTCAAAGAGGTTCGCTCGTCCTTACAGTTCGCCCTCTCGCAGATAAGGGGCTTCGACCCTAAATCTATATACATCAGCGGGCCCGGTGTATCGGAGTCTCTCGTCCCTCTGCTGAAGGAGGCGCTGACGGTGGAGAACCTTTCGCTAGTGGACCCGTTCGACCTGCACGGGATAGAGCTCGACACGGAGGATAAGTATTGGAACATTCCTCTGGGACTGGCTCTGAGGCGGTAAGATGGTTGTAAAACTCGACCTCCGCATACCAGGCAGAGACAATTACGAAGAGAGCGACAGGAGCTACCGCCACCTCGCGGTGTTCTCTATGGCGGCGCTGTTCTTTATCTGCGCGTTCGTGGTGTATCTGCTCATCGGATGGAAGGTCCTATCCATGAACTCTAGAAAGACGGAGCTCAACTCTCAGATAGTATCGTTGACCAGTAAGGTCGATATGGTGAATTTAGAATTTTCTAAGCTCACGTCGGCGAACGCGAAGCTCGAAAACGGCATAGACTTCATGCTCGGCGACACGCCGACAGTCGAATTTATGTCCGCGCTCTTCACGATAGTGCCGGACGGGCTCGCGATAGACTCGCTGAAGATGACGAACTCCGACCTCACCATCACTGGCGGAGCGTCGAGCGAAGAGGCGATAGTGACCTTCGCGGCGAACCTCGCGTCGTCGAATTTTGTAACGAGAGCCCCTCTGCCGGATATCAAACGCGCCGCCGCGGGCTCCGCGGGTAAGTTTACGTTTACCGTGCAGGGCAAGCTTGCCCCGCTTATGGATATAATTGAAAAGAGAACTCTGCCGGAGACGGCGCGGAACGATTTATCGGGGGACGTTAGACCATGACGGTATTCAATAATCCCGACTTCGATTTTGATTTTGACCAGATGCCGCGCCGCAGGCTCGTTGTCATCCTGCTGGCGGCCCTGCTTATACTGTTGTCTCAGCTCGCGCTTATGAAGTACGTGAAGTCCCTGGCTGTCAGCGTGAAGTCGCTGGAACAGCAGCAGACGATGATGGGCAGCTCCCTAAAGAGGCGCACGAGCTCGATAGCCTACTACAAGTCCCACGTCAAGGGCGAGACGGTCGCGATACCGGAGCCGATGGAGTCGTCTACGAAATGCTACGCTATGCTCCTGAACCTGCTGTCGACGATGGGGTTCGGCGACGCCGACCTCGCGAAGGAGACGGAGGGCGTAGATTCTGTGGTCTTCCGCGTGACAGGCAGCGGCGATTATTTTATGCTTATGAGGCTGATGCTGTCGTTTAGGAACAGCCACTATATGATGAAGGTAACGGACTTGAGCCTGTCGCGCGGCAACGCGCCAAGGACGGTCGATTATTCGTTCGCGGTGCAGACTATGGTGCAGCCTAAGGCTCCGACTGCCGGCGGCGGTGTGAAACAATGAGCAGATTGTCCGACGCGATAGAACGCATACGCTCGTCGTCGATATCCCTGCCTTCCTCCGCGGAGGACAGGAAGAAGCTGCTGCTCGCCGCGGTGCTGTTTATATTCTTCGCCGTACTCGCGTTTGTCTGCGTGGCGAACTTTATATGGCTCAACAGGCTTACGGTCGACAGAGTGTCGTCGTCCATGCCGGAGGACTTCTCCGAGCAGGATGAGACGACACAGAAGGCCGACGAACTTAGCAGGAAGATAAGCGCGTATTTGAAGTATAGGGACGATGGGATGCGGATGATAGAGCTGGCAGAATCGACGGGCGTGCCGCCGATAGCCGGCTTGCAGACCGCCGGAGCGCAGGGCGAGTTGTCCGTCCCCGAATATACTCCGTCCATTGTGATAAAGGCGCTCGTAGTGATGGGGAAGAACGCCGTGGCTACGCTGGACATCGACGGTGAACCCGCCGGACAGGTGTACACTAAGGGCATGACGTTCGGCGGCAATAAAGGAAAGATAACAGAGATCAATTCAAAAGGTG
>JAUNSQ010000036.1:0-10232 GCA_030539135.1 Synergistaceae bacterium
GCCAGCTCACATACATGGACGAGCTTCACATGGGCAGCCGCAAGTACAGGCTCGTTTCGCTTGACTGACGCGGCCGCGGACATATAACAAAGCCTGTCCGACGATAGATGTAAAATCGCCCCGCTGAAACAGCGGGGCGCTTATTATGCGCGTCTTGGGGACGTTAGGTCAGCTCATCCGTCAGTTGTCGGCAGAGGCAAGCTCCTTGTACTTCACGCCCCATTCTTCCATTGCGGAGATTATCGGCTTCATCGAACTGCCAAGCTCGCTCACGCTATACTCCACGCGCGGCGGGACTTCTGCGTAGACACGGCGCGTAACGATGCCACAACTCTCCATGTAGCGCAGGTTGTCAGTGAGCACTTTCTGACTGATACCCGGGATGGTCCGCCGCAGTTCATTAAAGCGCTGCGTGCCCCCTAAGAGGTTGCGCATTATGAGCAGCCTCCATTTATTGCCAATTAGCTGTACGGTCGTCGCCACGGGGCACGGCGGCAGTTCATCTCTTGAAAGCATTCCTTCTCGCCTCTCAATAGTTTAATTTTTTATCCAGCATCATAAATTTATGCTGCATACATATTTTGATACAAGTCTCTATTTTTAGCAACAGCCGCAATGGTACCCTCAGGGTTACCGAGGCACAAAAAAGTGCGTACTTTTCAGCTTGTGAACAGCGTTTTAGAATATATCCGTCAGCGGGAAGACCGCGAAAAAATATCTGGACGGAGGAAAAATAAGGATGAAAACGGTAAAAGTTTGCGGCTATAAGAATATGAAGGGACAGAAAATCAGCCAGAACGGGAACGAGTTTACGGTAAAGCCAATCGTTCCGCAGGAGGACGTCACACAGTGCCGCGTGAATTTCGTAGAGGTAGAGCCTGGGAACTACGCTTACGGCTATCATTATCACGAGGCGGACGAAGAGGTGTTCTATGTCATCAGCGGCGCCGGCGTCGTGAGAACGACAAAAGGCGACGTAACTGTGAACGCCGGAGAGGCGATAATCCTGCCGGCCGGGCCGGACGGCGCACACGTGATGCGCAACGGATCGGCGACGGAAAAGCTCGTCTATATCGATTTCGATACCAACAACTCGCCGGAAATCGTGCACTTCCCTGATATCAACAAGATCATGGCCTATGGGCCTTTCTCGTCGGGCATGTACGACGTGAAATAAAATCCTGAAAGGCAGCGCCTCGCTGAAACAGCGGGGCGCTTATTATATCTGCGATATAGTATTATTTCTTTTTCCTGAACATAAACGGCGCGAACGCCAAGAACGCTGTCGCGCCAAATCCGGCGGAGCATCCGCCGCCACCTCCGCCGCCGCTAGGGGTCGGGGTAGGAGTTGGGGTTGGGGTAGGCGTCGGGTAGTATATGACGCTCGCGGTCATCGTGTCTCCGGGCGCGGAGACTTCGGTCAGCGCTATGCCGCTGCGCTCCGTCGCTTCGTCGGAGCTCGCCGCGGCGTAGAAGTATGTCTTGCCGACTGAGTATTCCTTCAAGTCGCCGCCCGCCGCCATTGTCGTGTTGCCCTTGAACCAGAGGTTGAAGATGCTTTGGCGGAACTTAGTCGACCGCGAATCGCCGTAGGCGAGTATGGGCATGTTGCCCTGATGCGAATTTTCTGAGCTGTTAAAGTCGTTCTTTTTCTCAATAGAGCCGGAGCCGACGTTCTCGTCGATGTGCAGGAGGAGTATCCCGCCGCCGGTGTGCCCGGCCGTGTCATTGACATACACCTGCATTCCCGCGTCCCATTTGTCGTTCACCGGATCGCGGACTTCGGCCAATATATACTGCGTCAAGGAATCGACCGCTGGCGACTCGAGCCTGACGATGGAGTTTGACAGCGCCTTGCCGATGGTCGCTTTCACCGCCGTCGCGGCAGCTTCTATCGTTGATTTTGCCGTCTCCCAGCCGAGGTATATCCTGCTCCACGCGTCGAGGTTGACGGGGCGCGCGCCCATCATCTCGCCGCCTTTGGCTCCCCAGCTGCCGCCTCCCATAACGGAATATATTCCGAGCCCGTTATTGCCGCCCCCTACGTCGTAGAGGTCGGGCAGCCCGCACATCTGGTGTCCAAGCTCGTGGACCATCGTCCCAATGCCCGGCAGCACGTCGCCGCTCGCCGACCCATCGTCCGCGAGTTCGCCCTGCATCGACCAATTTGAGACCGACTTGCCGTCTATCTTAACGTCATGGCTGGCGGGGATGTATTTGCTCATGTCGTATCCGCTTTTTCTCAAATCTTCCTCGTCGGCGCTGGTGAAGGAGCGCCACGCGTGGGCCCATACCGCGGGGGTCATATAGGCGTATGACTCTTCATAGCCGGGTATTATCATATAAAAACAGAGCTCGTCCGGCCTTATCGTGCCGTCGCTGTCCGTGTCGAAGCTGGCGAAGTCAACGCTTGTAACTTCCGTTACCTTCTTCAGAACGTCGTCCACAAACGCGACTTCGTTTACGTGCACGGCGATCAGCTCCTCGTCCGTCGTACAGTTCTGTTGGTCTAGGAGCCTGTCCGGGTGGTTTCCGTTGTTAAAGCAGGATGCATCGAGCGACACGGTTATCAGACCGTAGGGCCCGTCCATGCTTCCGCTGTAGTCCGCGGAGACGACTGACATTTTGCCGTGCGACTGGTCTTTGTAATATTCGCGGGTCGATATCACGCCGTCGCCCTCGCCCCATATATTTTTCAGATAGTGGTCTCTGGAGGCGGTGAACTGCCTGTCCACGAAATTAACGCGGACGACCATGAGGTTCTTCTTGCCGGTCACCTTGTGTTCATGCCAGCCTGTAAACACGGCCTTGACCGTGGATATGGCACGGGAGAAGAGAGAGACGCTTTGAGACGACGGCGACGACGCGCCGCGTCTTAACGATATGGCAGCGTTCGCGCTTGGCTTGTAATTTACAGCGGCGTCCGTCGGAGGCGTCGAATGCGCCCTATATATAACGCCGCTCTCTTTGAGCGCGGAGCTTTCTTGTCTCGCGTATTCGTAGCGCCCGGTCTTCGAACGGAGTACGGCCATGCCGTCTTTATCCTCGAACCAGTGCGAGAATTCGTCGCCGCGCTGTCTCAGCTCTATTCTTGAGCCGTCCGGCTGCGTCACTGTGCGGAAGCCGTTAAAGGCCGGAGCGGCATACGCTGCCTCGGCGAACAGCGCTATCGCGAATATAAATGGAAGTAATCTAGCAAGTCTTTTATTCATAGCGGCCGCCTCCTATGGAAAACTGTCTGAGCTTAGTTTACAGCAAATATTATATTATTTTCGTCGGTAAAAATACAAATATATAGACACAGAAAAGCGGCTCCCGTTTTGCCGGAAGCCGCGTCTATGTTCAATATTTGCCTGTTGCCGTATCGCGGTTATCGTCTCTATTTACCGCTCGCGTTAGAGTCTTTTGGCCTTTCCCTCCGAAACAACGGTTTAAGTTTCTCCTTTATCTTCCTTATTCTGGCGCTGACGGCCTGCTGCGTTACGCCAAGCTCGCGAGCCGCGTCCTTCTGCGTCGCGCCGCGCATCAGCGCTTTCGCGAGTTCGGCCTCTTCGTTCGGCAGGGCCCGTTCGAGCATATCGTCTACCTCGTCCTTGTCGAACTCCGACAATGCCTCCGGGTCGCTGACGATCTCCTCTATCGCCTCAAGCTCTACTTCGCCCCCGCCGTCGTCCTTCCTCTGGCGCAGCTTCGCCGCGGCCGCGCGGACCCGGGAGGGGAGCTGGCTCTTCAAGAAGTAAGAGAGCCACTTTCGCTCCCTGCACTTCGGTATCAGCATGAGCAACGCGAGGTAGCCCTCCTGCACAAGGTCGTCGAACTCCGCGCCCCTTCCCTGATAACGCCGGGCGGTGGCCTTAACGAGCGGGTCATAGCTGAGGACGAGTTTGCCAAGCTCGCCGCCGATACGTGACGGAACATCCATATACTTTTCCAATTCAGATATTATCTCCTATTTCAAGATGTATGAAGCCGCGCGAAGGGTAGGCGAGAGCCTTTGTGAAACCCTCCGAGAGCGCGGCGGAACGGAAACGCTCCTGTTCCTCGGCCGCCATGCGGACGTCCGCCGCCAACCCACGCCTGTGGAGGCTGTTCTTAGCCCCGCCGACTTCAACATTATGCTTCGCGCACCTGTAGCCGCTGTTGATTATCAGCGGCAGCCCCCACCGGATGCGCAGAGCCTCCAACATCAACACCAAACGCGGCTGGAGGAGCGCCGTGTGACAGCATGGGCACTGGAACTCCATAAGGTTGAAGTGCTCGGACAGCTTAAAATCGTTGAGCCTCACAGCGACGCCTCCCTCCGCAGGCACGCCCGCGCTATCGCCAGCGCGAGCAGCCGTTTTAACTTACGTAGCAGCTCTTTTCTCAGTTTCGTTCGCCTCCTTAGATTTGATGACCGATGTCAATTCAACGACAGCTTTGGTCAAGTCTTCCATACGCTTTTCCATCCTTACAAGCAGGTAAGAGGCGACCGCAATAGAGAAAGACGTCTGCACGATATTCGTGATAAAGTCCTCCATTGGTGCGCTTTCTCCCTCCCTTTGCGTTTGGGCGGCGGCCGGTGTCCGACGTTTCCCGGCCGCGCCCAAACCTTACCTTTATCCTTATGCCGCGGTTGCGGCTACCTCTGTGACCGTGCGGTCTATCAGCTCCGCTCCCTTCTTGCTGGCGAGCGTGACGTTAAACGGCTGCTGGGTCATTATCGCGTCGAGAGCGGCCCTTACAAGGGCGTCGCCGCCCTCCTCAAAGAGCGCGGGAGCCGCGTAGTTCATGCTCACCGCAAACGACTTTCCAGCATCGGTCTCAAACATAAGTTTGACTGTCTTCATGTGTTCACCCCCTTTCGTTCAGATCTTCTTCGCGCTAGTCTGCGAGCAGACCGCCGCTGTTCTTCTTTGTCGCCGTTACCGGATACTCGAGAAGGTTCTTCAGGGTATTAACGAGAGACTTAGCGGCGTCAGCCGTTATGCTGTCGTTGACCCTGGTCACGGATATGACCTTCTCAACAGTCTTACCGTCGACAACGCCGAGGCTTATCGACATACCGAGCGATGTTGAAACAGGATTTATGGTAGCCATTTGTATTCCTCTTTTCATATTTGATAACTATAATAGTGCAAGATAGAGAAGAAATATACAAATGGATTTCTAAAATAATTTTTGTGTTTGATAGAGGACCGGGCGTTCGATTTCGCCTAAATGATTTGACTTGCGCCCATAATTTCGTCTAAAATTAAGTGCGACTTAAAATTAGTCGAAAGGTTGGCTAAAGCCTTGCAATAACTATGACTTTCAGGGCGACCACAAATTACATCGACATGCGTTAAGGCCCTCGGAGCGCTCCGAGGGCCTTAACTTTTCTTATATGTATATTTCTCAGCCTGTCTTACTCTTCGCCTTTGCTCTGCTCGGCGGCGCGGCGTGCCTTTTCCTGCAATTCGCGAGTCCTGCGGCGCTCAAGCACGTTCGCCATCCGCTTGGACATCCGGCGTCCTCTACGTCCGTCGCGCTTCCATTCCGTGGCCTTGTTCTTCTCGCGCATCGCCATAGCTCGTCCCTCCTATGCCGCCCTTGTCGGCAGTGAATAATATTTGCTTCTTCATTATAAAATATTTATCGCTTTACAGCATTCATTAGAAAGCGCATCTTTTTGCTAAAATAGACGTGTGTTCGTGTGCGTTTCACAGCTGGACGTCATAATTTGTGTAGACGCCATTGGTAATATAAAGGGAGAAGAAGATGAAAATCCTTGTTGTCGGCAAAGAGAATATAATCAGATGGCCCGAAAGCTCCGCATACTTCCTCTCGCTGGAGAATGAAGTGAGGCTGTTCATATACAACAAGCACACCGCCAAATATTACTGTCACAAAATGCTTGGGCGCCGCGCGCTTAATAATTTCCTCGCCGGAGAGTTGCGCAAGGTCATAAACGATATGAGGCCCGATATGATATTTTACGTATCCTCGCCTTTTTTACCGCAGGAGCTATTTGAGATATCGCAAGATTACCAGAATATGCTCAAAGTCGGCTGGGTTGGGGACGAGTGCGGGCCCAGGGAGAGAGCACGGTTTGACCTTTTAGATATAGTTTTCTACGGCTTTGATTTTAAGAGCGATAAAGAATATTACGTAACGCCTAACACTATTGAGGACTACTTGCCGCTATGCGCCAACGATCTGATATTTCAAAACCTAAATATGGCAAAAACTGGGAAACCTTTTTTCGTCGGAGAAGCGAGCGACTATAGGACAGAATATTTCAAAGCGTGCGGAACATCATTTGACATTTATGGACACTATTGGGACGCGAAGGCTCTGCCGCAGCATTCCGTGCATAACAAATACCTTCCTATTGAGGAGGCAAACAAATTCATAAACAGAAGCGTGCTGCCGATAAACGTCCACTGTTCACCAAACAAATTTTTCGGCCCAAACTTCAGGCTGTTCGAGATCCCGGCTTGCGGCGGGCTTATCTTAACGGATGAGAGAAACCGCCTTGACTCGCTGTACGACATAGGCACAGAAGCTCTGGTTTACAGGACTCCCGAAGAAATGGACGATATAGTCCGCGCGGTCGTCAGCCACCCGTCCGACTTCCGCAATATCTCAAAAGCAGGCTACGAAAGAACCATGTCGGAACATACTTACTCCAAACGCATGGAACAAATGTTCAAACTGCTTAAAGAACACGGACTGCTATAGGGTCCGGCTTTCGTATTTCGCAATATAGAAAAGAAATACTACTTATATTTGCGGGACACACAATTATTGTTGTTCTTGTTGACTTAGATACTCCGCGTAAGGGATCTTCACGTTTAACGCTTCGTACCCATGATGCCGCTTCCGCTCACTTTCAGGCGGCAACATAGTATAATCTCCATAAATCCGTTTCAAGAATTCGTCATAATGCGCAGGTCCTATTACTTTCATGCCTTCAAACTCCAGAATTGCCGTATCTTCGAAAAACTTTTTAGGAAAAATATTAGAGTCATGGAAAGATGCGACATAATCTTGAACGTCATCGTAGGGTATATTTCTATATAATTTCTCGATTTTATCGAAATAAAAATCCCTGTCTCTGCACGAAAAAACAAGCGTCGAGATAACTTTTCCCAATCTCGTTTTAAAGCGTGTCTCCCAACAATTGCTGTTGTCTATCCATTCGTTGATACAGCGCCTATAAACGCTGTCCATTAACTTTACTTTTGTATTATATGCCCATGTATTGACAACTCCATCGAGAGGGTAAACATCTATGCAAATGCCACACTTTATATTTAGATGTTTGTATCTCCTCTCTACGCTTGTCGTATCCAGATTCTGTACCCTTGCTATATGATGGAAATACTCTGGGTCGGTTTTATGCGTCTGTATAAAATAAGGCTTAGGAAGCTCCCTTTCAGCGATAGTTAAAAATTCTTCAAAATCGTTGCGTTTCATAGCGACATCAATGTCGTCGTCCCAAGGAATAAATCCTTTAAACTGTACTGCTCCAAGAAGCGTTCCAAATACGATAAAATATGCAAGGCCGTGTTTATCGCATATCCTCAAAAATTGCTTGAATATGTCGAGCTGAGCTTCTTGAACTTCGCGTATCGTACTAAATTCCATCGCCGCCCCTCCTTTCATGATATCAGCCTTTCCACAGCCGCAAGGACTTCTTCCGGCGTTATCGTCTCAAGGCATGGTTTCGCACAGTTCCAGTTTCCGCATCCCATCTCTTCGCATGGAACGCACAGACATTCGTCAAGGCTCTCCATATACGCCCGCCAGAGCGCGTATGCGCCAAAAAACGCTGCAACAGGTTTGCCCAGGGCCATTCCTATATGCAGCAGCCCTGTGTCGCCTGATACGACTGCGTCTGAGTCGTCCAAGACCCTAATGCAGTCTTCAATAGATGTTTTGCCTACGAGGTTTGTTAGGCGGCTTGAAGGATTGTCCGCAGCAACAGCCGACGCAAGCAGTTCTTCTTCCCTTCCATCGCCAAGCATTACGAGCGAATAATTCCTCTCCAGCAGCGCCGCGGTTAACTTGCTCCAATGCTGCGCTGGCCATCTTTTGCGAGAGCGCGACGCGCCTATGACCAGCGCGATACGAGGCATGCCGTCTGAGCTTAACGGGAAAGGTTCAACGGAGTGCGCCCCATCAGGGCGAACCAGCGAACGCACCCCTCTTTGCGGGGAAAGGGGTATGCCCAGAGCGCCCAGCGCCCAATAAACATCTTCCGTATATAAGAATTGGAAATGTCTGTGCGTGCCGAACCGTTCCGGTATGCCGGAGAAAAGCGTAAAGAGGGCCATTCTGTCCGTTCCCTGCATGTTAAAGAGCATATCGAACTTCATACTTCTGACTTGCCGTATCAGTTTGAGGAACCCGCTGTTACCAGTCTTTCTGTCCCAGCACAGGACATTATCCACCCACGGCATAAGGCGCGGCAAGGAGGCATAGGCCGAATCGACGAGCCATGTCAGCTCAAATGATGGGTACTTCTCTTTCAACATCATAGCGACATGCGCCGCCGCAGCGACGTCTCCCAATGCAGACAGCCTCACAAAGAGGACTTTGCGTTTTATTTTATCGGCGTTCTTCTCATAATGCGGGAAGCTCATGACAGATGCGCACCCTTGCAGAGGTCGAGGTAAAGGGCCTCAGTCTGGCCTACCATTCGCGACAGCGTCGGAATGACAGCCAATGGGAAAGAGGCTTCGGCTTTGCCGTCTTTGAGGAAAGCGTCAAGCGCGTTCTTCCATGCCGATATGTCTCCTGGCGGGATAAGCCCGTTATGTCCGCCAAGCATCTCCGCAACAGGCGGGATGTCGGACGCGATAACGGGAAGCCCTATCTGTATCGCCCGCGCCAATGTGAGGCCCCATCCTTCGCTGTAGGAGGGGAAGAGCAGGCATGACGCCCCCGACATGAAACGATCCACTTCGTCGCTGTACCCGTGAAAGGTCACTCTGTCCTCAAAGCCCCTATCGCGGCAGATATCTTTCCATTCCTGCATTTGAGGCCCGTCGCCCAAAACATCCAGCGTCCACGGATATCTGTCGTCCAGCGCCTGTAAGACATCCTGCAGCCCTTTAACGTGTGACAGGCGGCCTACGAACAACAATCTTCTTTGCGCCGCGTCGCCCTTCCATCGGACAGACGGCACGTCGAGTCCATTGATAATGACCTTTGTGTTCTCGTAGAAACAATCCTTCATAGACTCGCGAACCGCGTCGCTTACGCAGATAACGACGGGAGCCTTTCGATACGGCGCGTATATCCACCGCGATTTATTCCCAAAATCGCAGTGCGCCGTCACAAGATATGGGACATGCGCCTTATCGCTCGCTATGTTCGCGATCCAAGCGGGGACTCTTGAATGTGCGTGCATCATCTGCCATCCTTCGTCTTTTGCCCACCGCGCGATTTTGCGCGCGCACGATATACATGTCAGCGGGTTTTTTTATGTACGGGCAGATGTCTGCGCTGGACTTTTTCATCCAACTGGCTTTCCATCTTTCCGCCGGCTGATACGACAAGCACGTCGTGGCCCCTCCGGTTCAGTTCGTTCGAGAGGTCTACCACATGGCGCTCGACGCCGCCTATATCCAGTTCGGGGAGTATTTCTATTATTTTCATGTCATATTCTATCCGGCGGAAGAGACCCGCTTATACAACTCTATCGTTTCAGCGGCTATGCCGGAGACGTCAAATCTGGCGGCGTCGCTTGCGGCGTTTTTAGCCGCGCGTTCGAGGCTCTCCATGTCGCCGAGCGCCGCTTCAAGTTTCTCCGCGATGGCCGATGAGTCTCGGATATCCACGAGCCAGCCGTTTTCGTTATCCCTCACGATATCGAGAGTGCCCCCTATGTTAGTGACGATGGCTGGCGTGCCCGCCGCCATTGTCTCAAGAAGCATGAGGCTGAAAACCTCCGGCTCGTACGACGGCTGGATAAAGATATCCGCAGCCCAGAGCCATGGGCGTATGTCCTGCGCGAAGCCATAGAAAGAGACGTTAGCCGCGATGCCCATATCCTCCGCCAACGAGACGTATTTCTCCTTCTCGGGGCCGTCTCCAACAAGGCAGAGGCGCGTCCTCTCCGCGAGCGCAGGGGTTGCCCTCAGGAATTTGCAATATCCCTCTATCGCATACTTAAATCCCTTCCAATCGACGAACCTCCCTGCCGCGAGAATCATCAGGGCGTCGTCGGGAACGCCAAGCTCCCCGCGCTTTTTCGCACGGGC
>JAUNSQ010000036.1:10242-11083 GCA_030539135.1 Synergistaceae bacterium
GCAGCGTCTATCGTGTTGTATATAACGGCTATTTTGTCGTCGGTGAAGCCGACGCTTAACATGTGGCTGCGGTTGGCCTTCGACGGAGTTATGAGAAAAGAAGAGTTCTTATAGTAATAAGCTTTGGGGTATTTATCTATGGTAGATACTACGGGCACGCCTTTGCGCTTTCCCCACCAGCCGCCCGTCCTTGCCGCGGCTGAAAGGCGCGTGCTGATGACGTCGGGTTTGAACGAGTCGATGACCTCTCCCAGTTTTGACGCGGTCACAGGCAGAAACGATATCGGAGTATCGCACGTGTCAAATGGCAGTCCGTGAGCCTTAAGGCGTCCAGATAAAGTCCCGCCTGACTTGCATACGACATGGTTATCAACGCCCTGACGGGAGAGCTCCTCTATCAACTGTATCCAAGTCTCTCCCCATGAGAGGTTGTTCTCGTCTACATAATGCAGTACCCTCACCAAAATCAGCTCTCCGGTGTCAAAAGTTGAAAAGCGTTTGCAGTTTTATTATACGCGCAAATTTTTATACGGCGCGGCCAAGCCACCTCGACAATATCCATTTTGCCGCGCGCTCCGCCTCGTTAAGGGGCGCGGGCCGCGTTCCCTGTCCATCCTGCTCATCCAATTTTTCAGCCAGATTTCCCGAAGTCGCGCGAGTCAAATATCCATGTTCCTCAAAGTCGCCGATCATCTTATCGAAGCGAGGCACTCCCCAAAGGTACTTCATAGGGAGCAGCTTCGACTCCACAAGGATTTTTGTCGCCCGCTGCAAAAATCGTTTGACGCCGCCGCAGCGTTCCGCCGCTATAACAAAGACTCGCGCCGACGCGGTCACAGAC
>JAUNSQ010000175.1:0-2063 GCA_030539135.1 Synergistaceae bacterium
AAACTCGTAAAGAGCCGCCGCGACGGCAAATCCATCTTCTACTCCCTGGCCGACGGCCACGTAAGAACAATAATAGCCCAGGGCAGAGAACATATAGAGGAGTAACGCAGATTTTTTACGAACGTTTTTGTGATTTTGAGAAATCAACCAGCCGCTTTAAGTCACAGGCGTAGCTCAATACCTTTATCTGCTCTTCGAGCGGCAGGCTCATATCGGTTTGAAATATTTCCTTTGTAACCCCGTCAAGCTTGTCAATATCAAGCCCGCCGCATGGATCAAGAAACGGGCAGCTTTGTCTGACACGCTCGCTCCCGTCCATGAGGTCTTTTGCCGACACGCCCAAAACTGACGCTATTTTTTCAAGTCTTTTAAAAGACGGCTTTTTCTTGTCATTCTCAATCGCTGATATGTAGCCAACCGAAAGGTCGGCGGCCTCCGCGAGTTTTTCCTGTGATAAGCCCAAAGTGATGCGCAGCTCTCTGATTTTTTTCATATCAGCGTCACCCCTTTCAAATGACAATTTTTGAAGATAAAAGAATTTTTTACCATACACTATATTGTCGGCATATCTCAATAAATAGAAAATATTTACTTGCTAATTTTCTATTTGTCCAATATAATTTACCTGTTGTATTTTTTATATGTAACTATAAAGGAAAGGATGGCGAAAACTACTGGAATTGCCGTGAAGTACGGCGTGTTTCACATCGCAGCATAGTAGCTATTTTGCAGTCAGAAAACTGGAGGTATGTAAAATGCAGAGAAAACTAGCACTTGCGCTTGTCGTAGTATTTTTACTTATGGCAGCACCTCTTTACGCAGACTCAACGTGGAAGCTTGCGGGAACATGGAACTACAACCTTAACATAGCTGGTACGATAGACGGCAGCGATGCGTCCCTCAAAGAAGCTGGTCAGATCATATTAAGAATGACTGAAAGTGGAGGGGTTGAGTACTTTAGCGATTATGATATAACCTCGAAAGGCAATTTAACTATTGGAAGCGCCTACAGTTATGGCTATTCATATGACAACAAAAACCTGACCATTAATCCAATAGCATACGTTCCTGGGGCCAGCTTTTCAACGGAGTATGATACCAGGATTGACGGCAATCTGGTGCATTTCAGGCTTACGATCCGCCAGACGGCTGAAAACTCTATATCCGGGACTGCAACTGTCACACATAACGGAACCAGCTACACCGGTCCCATATCTGCTACACGTCCGACGGGCGGCGATGGCGGAAGCGGCGGCGGCTGCAACGCCGGATATGCTGGACTTATGTTAATGGGCATTCTTCCGCTGTTCTTCTACAGAAGAAAACAATAAAAAGATAAATTATTCAGCGCCCCGGGAGCCAGATGGCTCTCGGGGTATATTTTTTATACGTCCTCATATGTGAATGCAGTCTGCTGTTGACCTCGCGGAAAACTTAGGCTAAAATGCGATTGAATCGTCAATCAGCCTAAATTTTGGAGGAATCTTTATATGGCCTATATTAAGCGTGATCTGGAAGCTGAGATACTGGAGATATCAAAAGAGTACTCCTGCATTCTTGTGACCGGGCCCAGGCAGGTTGGCAAGACTACTATGCTGCGCCACATCATGACGCCGGAGAGAAAATATATCACTCTGGACGACCTGGACGAACGCAGGCTCGCGCGCACCGACCCGGCGCTCTTTATAGTACAGCACCCGGCGCCGGTGCTTATAGACGAGGTACAGTACGCGCCTGAACTCTTTTCATACATCAAGATTGCCGTGGATAACGGAGCCGCCCCCGGCTCGTTCTGGATGACGGGCTCCCAGTCGTTCAGGCTGATGGACCTCGCGCAGGAGTCGCTCGCCGGCAGAATGGCGCTGATTTACATGTCTTCCCTTTCGCAGCACGAGATATACGGCACGGGAGAGAATGAGCCTTTTGTCCTTGAGTGGGACGCGCTGAAAAGGCGCTCAGCCGCCTATGCTCCCGCAGATATCGGCGGTATCTATGAGCGTATCTGGAAGGGCTCGATGCCGGGGCTTGTCAGCGGACAGCACACAAAGAGGGACCTGTTCTAC
>JAUNSQ010000175.1:2073-2809 GCA_030539135.1 Synergistaceae bacterium
TCGTCATACCTGCACACATACATTGAGCGCGACGTAAGCGATATGGTTGAGCGCGTGGACAAGCTCATGTTTCAGGACATAATCAGAGCGGCCGCCTGCCGCGCCGGACAGATGCTGAACGTTCATGACATAGCGGCGGATGTAGGAGTGTCAAACGACACGGCCAGACGCTGGCTGGCCGTGCTTGAAAAGTCAAACGTCATATTTTATCTGCGCCCGTATTCCGAGAACCTGTTAAAGCGCACGGTGAAAACCCCGAAGATGTATTTCTTTGACACCGGACTTGTGGCGTATCTTACAAGATACCCCTCGCCAGAGATACTGGCGGGTGGCGCTATCAACGGCGCTATTCTCGAAAACTACGTCGTCGCCGAGATACTGAAGAGCTACAGCAACGCCGCGGAGGAGTGCCAGATGTGGTACTACCGCGACAGCAACGCAAAAGAGATAGACATCCTGACTGAACTCGGCGGAGAGCTTCATCCAATGGAGATAAAGCGTTCGATAAGCCCGAGCGACAAGCTGCTGAATACCTTTAAGGTGCTGGACAAGGGACGTCTGCCGCGCGGCAGGGGCGCGGTCATATGTATGAAGCCAGAGCTCGCGATAGCCGACGCCGCCAACTTTATTGTGCCGGTCTGGATGCTCTGACGCCCCGCTAAGCTCTCCTCCACAGCATCATGTTGTCCTCAAACGAATAGCCGAGCTTTCCCGTGTCTTTGAGCCATGAGAGGAA
>JAUNSQ010000176.1 GCA_030539135.1 Synergistaceae bacterium
AGGGAAGCAGTATGCAGGTGTCGGCGACGCTGAACGGGACGGCCATAGACCCGGCGCTCATAACATGGACGACGAGCGACGCGGCGGTGGCGACGGTGACTAACGGCCTGATAACGGCGATATCCGAGGGCACGGCCACGATAACGGGCACGTACTATAACGGGTTCAAGACTTACACGGCCACGATAACGGTGACGGTGAAGAAGTCCACTCCATACGGCCCAATAGTGGTGGACGGAGGCGGCGGATGCAACATGCTGGGCGGCACGTCGAAGATGCTGTTCGCGATAGTTCCGCTGCTGCTGGCCGGGTATTACAGAAGAAAACGGAGGGGCTCGGCGATATGACGCCGGAGCTTGGCGCAAGGATGACGAAAGGGGCTGGAACATTGGCTGAAAAAATGGCATCGCGTCTAATTGGTTTGGCGGCAGTCGCCATATTGTCCGCCGCAGTCACGCTGGCGCCTCTTATGGCGTTCGCCGACGCGCCTCTCTACTTTGACGGGGCGAAGGGCGTCTTTACGGACGGGAGCGACGTACTCAAATCCGACTCCGACGCGCTGAAAGCGATCATAAACGGCAAGGGGGCGTCTGCCGTTCATAATGGCGCGGCAGCATCATCACCGCCGTCGCTGAGCCTCTCGTCGCTCAACGTTGCGGCTAACAGCCGCAACAGCTTGCTGCTCGGCATGAGCACGATCATAAACCCCGATATATGGCATACTGAGACCGACGTGCTCTACCGCCATATATCGGAGGTCGAATATGGCGGAGAGCGTTCCGCTTGGGGGCAAGCGTTCGGCTCGCGGCAGGATATGGACACGGGGCTTGGCCTGTCTGTGTCGCAGAAGCACTGGGGCGTCGTCATGGGGATGGATAACCCGTTCGATGTAAGCTGCGACAGGCTGGCAACGGGCTTCATGCTTGGCTACGGGAAGGCGGACAGGGACTTCGACATCGGGGACAGCTCCACAAAGTCTTTCTTCGCCTCGGTCTACGCCAAGTATGACCTTGGAAGCGGCGCGTACATAGCGGGCAACCTGAAATACAACAGGTATGACAGCGAGTTCGACGTCAAGGGCGTGGACTCTGGCAGCGTGAAGCAGGACGGATACGGCGGGAGCGTCGAGGCCGGTAAGAAGATGGATATAAAGGACGGCTGGTATTGGACGCCGAGCCTCCGCTATTCATATATGAGGATACAGAACGCGGACTTTATGACGAAGAACGGGATCAGCGTTTTTATTAACGATTTCAGCTCCAAGAGGCTGAGGGGAGCGGTGTGTTTCGGACGCGGCTTCACACTCAAGGATGGGAGCAGGCTTGACGCATGGGCGAGCGTAGCCGTACTGCACGAGTTCGACGGCAAGAAGGCGTATGTCGACGGCGCTCTCGTTACGCCGGACTACTCCGGCACATGGGGCGCGTATTCTATAGGGCTCGACTGGCGTATGCGCGACACTATGTCGCTCAGCGCGTTCTACGAATACGTTAAGGGCGGCAATATAGAGCAGCCTTGGAGCCTTGGACTCGGATTGAACTTGAAGATGTAGAGGGGAAGTCTTTATCATGAATGTCTCAAAGCTCGCAGTTATGATATCTACAGCGTGCGCGGTATGCTTTTCATCGTGCGAAGCCGCTTTTGCGGCGGTAAGCAGCGGCGGCTCGCCCAACGACGGCGGATGCAGCGGCGGCTGGGGCGCGGCGGCGCTATTGGCGTGTCTTGCCGTATGTTATCTGAGCGAGAGGAAGAAATAGGAGCGGTCCGCCAAAAGGGCGGGCCGTATAGTGTAAATGCACCCCATACTGTTAGAATACGCGGGCTTTAGGCTCGAAACGTATACTGTGATAGGCATCTTCGCGCTGCTCGTCTTTATGATATGGACGAGGCGGCGCGCGGTGTCTATGGGGATGCGCGCCGAGGACGCGGAGAAGATTTTGATATGGGTCTACGTATGCGGCTTGCTGGGCGCGGTCGCCGGCGACGTGATAGAGAAGTCAGCGTACAGCGTGTCTCTCCCAACTATCTCACAAATCATAACAAATTCCGGGGCGACTTCCGGCGCGGGGCTGCTCGTCGGCGGCGTGACCGGCGTCCTGCTGATGCGGAGGTACAAGGTCTCTATCGGCGCGGGGCTGGATGCCGCGGCTGTGCCTCTCGCGTTCATGTTCTCGATAGCGCGGATAGGGTGCTGGTTTGCGGGATGCTGCCGAGGGATAGGGACGGCGCATGGCGCGGGTGTGTGGTGGATGTGCCGCTTCCCCAATGACCCTGAATATCTGTACCGCTGCCCGACGCAGCTGATGGAGTCTTTAGCCGCTGCAATAATAGGCTTGATACTGATGACGATAGAGAATGAGATATCCCTCCGCGGCTCTGAGACGGATAAACCAAGGGTGTTGTTCCCGATATTTATCGTCCTGTACGGGACGTATAGGATGGTCTTCGACGGCCTAAGAGAACCGGAGCCGTCCGCGGCGTTCCGCATGGCTCCTGTCATTGCGCCCGCGGCCGTCGCGGCAAGCGTGTTATGGCTGTGGTGGATATGGAAGAAACGCTAGGTTCAAGGTCAAAGCCGCCCTGTCCATCCGAGAACGCATCGGAAATGCTTCGCCCTCTATGGTGATTGATTATGTCAGCTAACGCTGACAGAGGGCTAGCGAGCATAAAAGCACTGCGGTGAGACAAGAAAGGGCGAAGCACTGCGGTGAGACGAGAGGATATACCCCTTCGCGATATTAAAACTTTTGCAAGCGTTATTGACAAAACTCTTGATTTTTGAGACTTTTGTAAGTGTCATT
>JAUNSQ010000177.1 GCA_030539135.1 Synergistaceae bacterium
GCTGCCCGGCCTTGTCTCAATGACGAGAACGCTTTCCATGCCTATCCCGGGAGTAACGCCCAGGCCTTCCGAACAGACAAAGCCGGCTCTGCCGCCCGCGCCGGCCGTAAAAGCACAAAAAGCGGATATCACGAAGTCCGCGCCGCCCGTTTCCATCGCGAAACACGCGGGAAGGACCGTGGCGCCAAAATATAAACAGACGCCGACGAGCCCTCGCCACAAGCAGATAGCTTCGGCCATCCGCTACGCCAATAAGAGGCTCCCCGCCGCCGAGGCAAATTTGTACGCCGCCCATATCATGGACGCGTCCAAGCGATTTAGCATGAACCCGGCCATCGTTACGGGCGTAATGCTCATAGAATCGAGGGGCAATAGGTTTGCGGTATCGAAAGCTGGGGCTCTCGGACTTATGCAGATCATGTGGAATGTCCATGAAAGGTCGCTCAAAAAGAAATTTCCTGAGATCGAGACACGTTCCGATATGTTCGAGGCGCGCAACAGCATCATGGCTGGGACATGGATATTGAAGGGTCACCTCGAGCGAAACAACAATGATCTCAGCGCTGCGCTCGGCAGATATCTCGGCATGAGAAGTTCATATTATCATAATCAGGTCCTTACCTACGCCAACATGGCTGGCTACAATAAGGAATGGGACTTAGAAAACTAGCTCTCTAAGTCCCATTTCTTATAATTATATTTATGGTCTCAGCCGACAGTTCAGGCTGAGATCATTTCTTTTCGTCTTCTTCCGGCTCAAATTCGAGGCCGTGCTCTATAGCGCATTCGTTGCATACGACGACTGTCTTTCCGTCCTCGGTGACGGCCTCGTGAAAGAGGTCGCAGCATTCGCGCAGAGCCTTTCCGCACATTACGCAGGTAAGCATGTCAAAAATCACTTCCAGTCATTTTCTTTTTGTCCGCGTTATATTTTACCGCTTTTTCTTACTGACGGAATAGCCAAAACTTCCAAGTTTCTTGCCTATCGTGAAGTAACCGCCATGGACTCTAGCTATAAGCCCGGCCTTGTCGAGATGCAGGGCTCCCTTCGCGTCGAGGAGGCGTTCGTCGACATTAACGGCCAATATCTTTGAGAGGAACATATCATGCGAACCAAGCGCGAGGATTTGTTTCACGCGGCACTCGATGCTGACGGGGCACTCGGCTATCATTGGAGCCGACACCTGCGAGGCGCGTTCCGCCGTGAGCGCGGGCAGCGCGAATTTATCTATCTCGCGCCCAGATTTCACCCCACAGTAGTCGGTAACTCTCGCCAATTTTTCCGTAGTGAGGTTTATGACAAATTCTCCTGTCGCCTTTATCAGCCCGTATGAATATCGCTCGGGCCTTACGGAGATATATGTCATGGCCGGGTCGGAGTTTACGATGCCCGTCCATGATACCGTGATGATATTTGGTTTCTCAAACGTCCCGCAGGACACCATCACGGCGGGCAGAGGGTAAATCAACGTCCCCGGCTTCCATATCGCTTTTGGCATTCGAACCCCTCCGATAGAAATACGCAATAAATTTATTATTTATATGAATAGATTAGCACAAATAGGCGGCGTTCGCTGTAAAATATATCGGAAGATAATCGTGCTGATATGAGGAGAAAAAATGACGGTCAAAAAAATCATCCCCGGTCTTACCCAGATAATGCTGACCATTCCCAGAGGCGGTTTTGAATCATTTATCAACGCCTGGCTTATTAAAGATGAAAAGCGCGGGCGTACTGTCCTCATAGAGACGGGGCCGGCGTCGTCCGTGCCGAAACTGCTCGACGACCTGATAGCTTTAGGCGCAGGCAGGATAGACTACCTCGTCTATACCCATGTGCACATGGACCACTCGGGCGGCGCGGGACAATTCATCGTCTCACACCCCGAGACGAAAGTGATAGCCCCAATGAGGGGCCGACGTCATCTTGTTGATCCGTCGCGGCTTATCGAGGGAAGCAGAGCGACGCTCGGCGATATTTGCGACGCGTATGGGATGCCCCAGCCGCTGTCGGAGGACGCCCTTGTCCCTGAAGATTTTGAACTCAACGGGCTTGAAATAATAGAAACGCCCGGCCATTCCCCGCACCATAACTCATATATTTATGACCTTGACGGTGCTAGGATACTCTTCGCCGGCGAGGTCGGAGGCTGCTGTACGGAGATATCCGGCGGAGGATTTTTCATCCGTCCCGCGACGCCGCACAAGTTTTATTATGACACCGCGATTTCGTCTCTCGATAAAATGCTGGCTCTGTCGGACATAGATTTGATTTGCTATCCGCATACGGGATGCAGCCATAAATGGCGCGAATTATTACAGGCAGCGAAAGAGCAGATGACGCTGTGGAAAGAAATCATATCCGAACAGCCGAAAGACGTCTCCGTTGAAGAAGCTGTCAAGGCTGTAATGATAAAGGACCCGCGCATGAAACTTATGGACATGCTGCCCGAAGCCGAGAAGAGCCGCGAAAAATTTTTCATCAGACAGAGCGTGAACGGGTATCTCGGGTATATAAGGTCGCTCGAAAATTCCTGACGTCGGAGACAAGTCATCGGAGCCGACACAGGTGACGTATTTTAAATATTGACCTGCGAAATTGTCATTTTAGCGAAATTGACTTATCTGTTTGAAAATTGACGCAAATAGTTTGAACATGTAAAATTTACCATTGTATGTATTGATTATTTACAATAAAAAGGCATGAGAGGGGGTGTGCTTATTGGCAGAGAATTTGGCACGGGAGATACGCGACCAGGAGGACCTGGCAAAGAACATTATCGCCGAAGCAAAGG
>JAUNSQ010000178.1 GCA_030539135.1 Synergistaceae bacterium
ACCGCGCGGCTTGGAGGAATGTTTATGGAGTTCAAAGGGAAAGCCGCGACATATCTGGCCGCGATGTCAGTCATCGTGATATGGGGCGTTACGTTCGTCTCTACGAAGTATCTGCTCGTATGGCTCACGCCGACTGAGATACTTCTATGCCGCTATGTGATAGCCTACGCCGTCTTCTTCGCCATGAACCCAAGGCCGCTGCCGCTCCTGCCGAGGAAGGACGAGCTTACGGCGGCGTTCTGCGGGCTGCTCGGGATGACGCTCTACTTCATATTTGAAAACACCTCCCTGCTGTTCACAACGGCCTCGAACTGCTCCCTCATCGCCGCTTCCGCGCCGATGATGACGGGCGTCCTCGCGAACCTCATGACTCCCGACGAAAAATTCACGCGGCGCTTCCTGATCGGCTGCGTTCTCGGCTTCTGCGGCATATTTCTCATTGTCTGCAACGGACATTTTGTCCTTCGTCTGAACCCGCTCGGCGACATGCTCGTGGTATTGGCGGCGCTCTCTTTCTCGCTCTACTCCGTCAAGCTCCGCTCCATCGGAGGCAAGTATCCGGCGGAGGTCGTCACGCGCAAGATGATATTCTACTCCCTGCTCTCGCTAGCCCCGTTCGCGCTCACGCCGCAGGTCTCATGGAAGCCGCGCGCGCTTATGGAATTTTCTGTCTGGAGCAACCTGCTCTTCCTCGGGGCGCTCGCCTCGGCGTACTGCTTCTTCACTTGGAATAAGGTCATAATGAGCCTCGGCGCGGTGAAGGCGAACGTGATGATCTATCTCTCTCCGGCCGTGACTATGGTCTGCGCGGCCATAATATTGAAAGAGAAGATCACGCCGCTCGCGGTGGCCGGGGGGCTCCTCATACTCGCGGGCGTCTATATCGCCCAGAAAGGCAAAAACTGATGAAAGACCACTCGACCCCCGATATGCTCATCTTCGACGTCGACGGCGTGCTGCTCGACGTTCGCGGCTCGTTCCCCGAGGTCATACGCGCCTGTATCACGAAGGGCTGGGAGAAATTCTGCGGCGGCGCCGCAGACGGCAATCAATACACCGACGAGCACGAGCGCATACTGAAACAGCACGGCGCTTTCAATGACGATTACGACTTAGCGTGGGCCATGCTCTCTATGTCCGCGGCGACCGGCGCGAAGAAGCTCTCCGAAGCCTTTCCCTCGCCGGGGAAGCTCGTCGAGGAGATAAAGACGTTCCACGGGACGGTGCGCGAATGGGTAGTTTCGCGATACGGGGACATCGTGCCGCGCGGTGAGACGCGCGAACTCTGCAACGAGCTCTACACCGGCACGGAAAGCCACAGGGGGCTCCACCTGCTCGAGACGCCGATGCTCGCGGCAAACTGGAAGGATATCCCGCTGCCGGTGGGCATATACTCCGGCCGCGACACGCACGAGTGGACGATGGGCAAGGAGTCGCTCGGCTGGCGGGACTTCCCCGACGATATGACGATACTCTCCGACAGCGGGATCACAAAGCCGTCGCCGCGCGGACTTGAGATACTCTGCGAACGCGCTGGGGCGAAAGCCCCGTGCTTCTTCGGCGACACGGCAAGCGACCTGTTCGCGTACAATGCGTTCGGAAAGGGGCTCTTCGCCGCGATAGGCGGACTGCTGCCCGACGCGGAATATGTCTTCCCCGACACGAACGCCGCCGTCAAAGCGATGCTCGCGCTCGCGGGGAAATAGCGGCTTACCCCCATTATCTGCATATATAAACCTCCGTATCTGCATATAATTTATAAAAATATATGCAGATAATTGATATATATGTGGAGGCCGACATACTCTCCGACGCCAACCCCACGACAAAAGAAGAAATATAATAAGTTTCGGCCGCCGCGACGCTATAAAATACCCCCTTGACTTAGAGTTAGCTCCAAGTCATACAATCACGCTATACTCGACAAACAGGAGGAAAATTACATGAAAAGGCATTTCAATAAACTGCTGTGCGCGGCGCTTGCCCTGCTGGTACTCTGCTTCACTGGCGCGTCGTTCGCCGCCCCGGTTCAGAGCGCGGCGCGGGATAATGTCTCTGTCGTCTATTTCACAAAGGATATAAGCCCAGCCGGTCTTATAAAGGTTTACGACATGATCAGCAAGGACATCTCGGGCAGGACGGCAATCAAACTCCACACGGGCGAGCAGCACGGGCCGAACCTTTTGCCGCTCGACATGGCGAAGGCCCTGCAGAGGCGCGTGACGAACAGCAGCCTCGTAGAGACGAACACATATTATGCCGGAGACAGGGACACGACAGAGAAGCACCGCGAGACGATACGTGTCAACGGTTTCGACTTCTGCCGCGTAGATATCATGGACGAGAACGGCTATGTAATGCTGCCCGTCAAAGGCGGAAAGCATTTCAAAGAGATGGCGATGGGCAAGAACATCCTCAACTATGACTCCATGGTCGTCTACACACACTTCAAGGGGCACACGATGGGCGGATACGGCGGCTCGATGAAGAACATCGCGATAGGCAACGCGGACGGCAAGGTCGGCAAGGCGATGATCCACGCCAAAGGCGGCGAGCAGTGGGGTTCCACGCAGGATGAATTTATGGAGCGCATGGCCGAGTCCGCGAAAGCTACCATCGACCATTTTGGCAGACATATCACGTTTATCAACGTCATGAAAAATATGTCGGTCGACTGCGACTGCGCTGGACGCGGCGCAGCCAAGCCAACCGTGAGGGACATAGGCGTCTTCGGCTCGACAGACCTGGTCGCGGTCGATCAGGCGTGTATAGACGCGCTGTACGCGATGCCG
>JAUNSQ010000179.1 GCA_030539135.1 Synergistaceae bacterium
AAATATTCGTGACGCGCTTTTCGGTTCTGCGCTACCGTTTTGTCTTCCGGAATCATACTCACCTCACATTCGGCAGTATATAAAATTGAGCAACATTAGTCAAACGGAGAAATACGTACTCCTCCAAGTAAACTACGTAAAAGGTTATGCAGCTCCGCTGCGATTTTTATCCCTTATTCGCGTTGAATGCCCTGTCCAATGTTGAGACAAATTCATTTACTTCTATAGGCTTCGAGACATGCGCGTTCATGCCCGTAGAGAGCGCCTGAGCCACGTCGTCGTCAAAGGCGTTGGCCGTCAGCGCGATTATTTGGACCGTCTGGGCGTCGGGATGGTTGGAGCTCCTGATGAGTTTTGTCGCCTCGAGCCCGTTCATGCTGGGCATCTGGACGTCCATCAGTATCGCGTCATAATAGCCAGGTTCGCTTGATGTAAACATATCAAGAGCTGTCCGTCCATCTTCGGCGATCTCGCACACGACCCCTACTTTCTCTAGCAGGCCTTCCGTTACGATTTGATTCAACTGGTTATCTTCGGCGAGCAGCACGCGTCTGCCTGTAAAATCATACTCTTCCAAGGGTTCTTCCGTTTTTGCGAAATGCCCGCCGGTGATGGTCATGAACAAGTCGAACAAGGAAGACTGGAAGAGCGGCTTCGGTATAAAGAAGTTCGCTCCCGCTCGCTTCGCGTTTTCGTTCGCCTGATTATGGTCATAGGCGGAAACGACTATAACGACGACGTTCTCGCCGTACTTCTCGCGAATACGACGCGTAGTTTCCACTCCGTCAGTCTTAGGCATCCTCCAGTCAACAAGGCAGATATTATATGAGTCGTTCTGCTCGGCAGCCTTTGCCAATTCCTCTAACGCCTCGTCGCAGCCGGAAACACAGGCAAAACGCGCACCCATGCGGGTCAGGACGGCGGAAATGTAATCCCGCTCCATCAGCTCGTCGTCTACCACCAATACGCGCAGCGTTTCGACGCCGACAGGGACATTTATGCCAGTCGCTGCCTCACCCCTTACGAACGGGATGTCTACCGTAAAGACAGAACCCTCCCCCCGCGCGCTTCGGACACTTATCGCGCCGCCCATGAGCCCAACCAAATTTTTAACGATGGACAAACCAAGCCCACTTCCGCCATATTTTTGGGCTGTCGCAGGATCTTCCTGCTCGAAAGGTTTAAACATCCGTAGCTGCATTTCTTCGCTCATGCCGCATCCGGTATCCGAGACTTCAAACCGGACATATACTTTGTTCCCCTGCGCGGCGGTCTGGCTGACAGACAGCCAAATATGCCCGGAAGATGTAAATTTGACTGCGTTTCCAAGCAGATTGATGAGTATTTGATTAACGCGCAGCTGATCGCCGACAAGCCACTCGTCGATATGGGTCAGCAGTCTCGTCTCATACTCGATACCCTTATCGTGGCACTGCGAGACAAAAATGTTTGTGACAGAATGGATAAGCTGCTGGAAATCAAATGGTTCGTTAGTGATCGTCATTTTGCCCGACTCTATGGAAGACATGTCAAGCACGTCGTTAATGACCGACAGGAGTTGTTTGGAGGCTATCCGCATATTTGCGAGGTATCTCTCGATCTGCTGCAGCCCAGCCCCTTTAGAGAGTTCCACAAAACCGATGATCGCGTTGAGAGGCGTCCTCATCTCGTGCGAGACGGTGGACAAAAAACGGCTCTTTGCCCTGCCCGCGCTCTCGGCGGCATCCAGTGCTTCGGACAACATAACGGAGCGCCGCCCAAGTTCGTTTGATAATCTCTGCCTGCCTATCACGATGTACAGCAGTGCCACCGTAATCAAAATCGCGGTCGCAAGCAAAGCTATGGCGCTTGTACGAGCAAAAGAGGTCTGTTCGGAAAGATAATCGTTCCTCATACGGGATACGATGAACCAGTCGCTGCCGGTACCAGCGTCCAGACGGTTGAAATAATAATGTCTCACACGCCAGCTGTTTTCATACGTAAGATAGTTTTTGTCAGCGTCGCCCGAAGATATCTGCCCGCAAAGCGACGCCAGAGCGGCGTTGTCAGCCGATACGCTGCTGGAAGCTATCACGTCGCCGCCAGAGGTAACGATACTAATCTCATCGGAGCTCCGCCTAGCTTCGTTTGAAAGCTTTGCGAGCAAGGCGACAAAGTTCTTGGCCTTGTAACTCCCATGGAACACGCCGACGACCTTCCCGTTGAACCTAATAGGCACCGCCATTATCACATAAGAATTACCGGTATCGTAGGCACCTGAAGAGACAAACTCTATCGAACGGTTTCCGCCAAGCGCCTTATGGATATATGCGCGCTTCGACAGGTCGATGTTTTCTTTCCCCATATAATTAAACGCGATCCCATCCATGTTGGTCCGCACGACAAAATCCAATCCCCGCGCGTCGCGCAGCGCGTTCATGCCAAACAGCATCTGCTTTTGTGTATACCCAGCCTCAAAGGACATGGTCGGAGCCACAGCCTCGATAGATTCGTAGAGGTCTTCTATTTTGCTGTCAATGATTTGCGCGTTTGCGCGGAGGTGTCCGAGCATCTCGCTGTGGACTGCGGCTTTTGTACGCGTCATCAACCCCAATTCAGTTACAAGGATGACCGCAAACAGGCAGACAACAAGCGAGACTGGCAAAAGGAAGGATCCCCACCCTGCGCGTTTATAATCTTGACTGTCGAATTTCTCTTGGACAAGTGTCTCTTTCATCTTTATGCCCTTTCCGGCAGCAGCTAGTCAAACTCGAGCCGCGCGCATTCGTTT
>JAUNSQ010000037.1:0-387 GCA_030539135.1 Synergistaceae bacterium
GCGTTGTGTGGAGGTCGAGCATGAAGTTCATAAGTCCGCGTTCGAGTCTCGCGCCCTGGGCTTTTAGGACGGTAAAACGGCTCTCAGCAAGTTTAACGCCGCGTTCAAAATCCATTATCCCAAGCGGTTCAGCAATTTCCCAATGCGGTTTCGGCTCAAAGGCAAAATCTCTCGGTGTTCCCCATTTTCTTATCTCAACATTTTCATTTTCATCTTTGCCAACGGGAACGCTCTCATGGATACGATTTGGAATTCTCAGCGCGAGGTCGTCAAGCTCAGTCTGAATAGCGTCGGCTTTGTCGTCGAGTTCTTTGACTTTATCGCCGATAGCGCGCATCTCTTCCATAAGGTCTGTGGCGTCGCCGCCTGATTTCTTTATCTCGCCGA
>JAUNSQ010000037.1:397-10857 GCA_030539135.1 Synergistaceae bacterium
CGTTTTTCTTTCAGAGCCTCGACCTCAAGGAGCATCTCTCTGCGCTGTGTGTCTAGTTCAAGAAACCTGTCCAAATTAAATTCGTTGTTTCTATTTTTGAGCATAGCCCTAACTTCGTCGCTGTGCTCGCGTATCCATCTCTGATCAAGCATTACGCTTCATTTCCTCCTCTGTCACTGCGAACTTCCTTTAAGAGGTTTGCCGTTTCAAGCGCAGATAGGGCGGCGTCGGCGCCTTTGTTTCCAGCTTTGCTTCCCGCGCGCATCAAAGCTTGTTCCAAATTATCACATGTCAATATTCCGAACGCCACCGGTATCCTGTGTTCAAGCCCCACGAGAGCCAGTCCCTTTGACGCCTCTCCTGCGACGTATTCATGATGCGTAGTGTCGCCCTTGATGACCGCGCCAAGCGTGATGATGGCGTCGTATTTTCCGCCAAGGGCGATCTCTTTCGCCACGACCGGCTGTTCCCACGCGCCGGGCACCCAATAGATATCGATATCCTGATGACGCACGTCATGGCGCATCAGCGCGTCCTTCGCGCCTTCGATCAGCTTACTTGTGATAAGTTCGTTGAAACGTGACGCTATGATCGCAAATCGAAGCCCTGTGCCTATCATATTGCCTTGTATTATTTTCATTGACCTGTCTCCTTTATAAAAATATTTATTAGCTATTGTTTATTGTCACATGCATCTCGTTCTATACAGCTATGCGTGTGCAAATAATGCCCCATCTTGCATAACTTGGTGTTTAGATATTTTTCGTTATACGGGTTAGCTTCTATTTCGATTGGGACTCTTTCAGAAATTTCAAGCCCATAACCGGCAAGTCCGGTGATCTTAACAGGATTGTTCGTCATGAGCTTGAAGCGTTTGAGGCCTAAATCGACAAGTATCTGAGCTCCAACTCCATAATCTCTAAGGTCGGGGGCAAATCCCAGCGCTTCGTTTGCCTCGACGGTATCAAGCCCTTTTTCCTGAAGTTCGTAGGCTTTGAGTTTCGCGAGAAGTCCAATTCCCCTTCCCTCCTGGCGCATATAAAGCACTACCCCGCGCCCGGCCTTCTCAATCATCTGCATGGACTTGTGGAGCTGAGGTCCGCAGTCGCAACGTAGCGAACCAAGGAGGTCGCCAGTCAGACACTCAGAATGGACCCGCACAAGCACATCATCCACTCCTGCCACGTTGCCCTTGACCAGAGCGAGGTGTACGGCCCCAGGGTTGTCGCCGTAAGGGCTCGTATAGGCGTGGCACGTAAAATCACCCCACGCGGTCGGGAGATGTACGGTGGCCTCTCTTTTAACAAAACGCTCTCTTATGACCCTGTAACGAATCAGATTTTCAACTGAGATTATTTTAAGCGAATTTTTCTCCGCAAATTCCAGCAGCTGAGGCAAACGCGCCATTGTGCCGTCGTCGTTCATTATTTCGCAGATGACTCCGGCCGCGTTAAAGCCAGCCATACGCGCAAGATCCACGGCAGCTTCCGTATGCCCCGCCCGTTTAAGAACGCCGCCGTTGCGCGCGATCAATGGGAAAATATGCCCTGGGTGGCGGAAATCTTCAGGCCTCGCCGAAGGGTCGGCAAGCGCTCTTGCCGTCACAGCTCTCTCGGCCGCGGATATCCCCGTCGTCCCGCTGACATGGTCAACAGTAACGGTAAAGGCCGTCCCCTGCGCGTCTGTGTTGTGCTCTACCATAGGTTCCAATCTAAGCCTTTTAGCCTGTTCCGAAGACAGTGGAACGCAAACAAGTCCTCTGGCGTTTGTGACCATAAAATTCAAATCTTCCGTGCGGCAGCGGTCGGCGGCAATTATAAGGTCGCCCTCGTTTTCTCTGTTCTCGTCGTCAACGACCACGACCATTTTGCCAAGTTTTATGTCATTTATCGCTTCTTCAATGGTATTAAACATAAGTTAGCCCCCTAGCCCCATCCATATTCTATTAGTTTATCCCATGTAATAGAATTTTTCACTATGTCTTTATCTTCTGAAAATCTTGATTTAAGGAAACTTAAGATATATTTGCCGATCATGTCAGTTTCGATATTGACTTTATCGCCTATTCGCAAATCGCCTATTGTAGTGGCGGACAGAGTCGTTGGTATTATTCCGACCGAAAAGAAATCCTCGCCTCTGTCTATAACAGTGAGGCTTACGCCGTCGACCGTAACAGAACCCTTTTGGACAATACCGGAGGTTATCTCTGGTGTGGCAGTGAAATGGAGTTCTTTTGAGCTTATGCCGTTTTTTATATCAGACACAACAGCCATTCCGTCTATGTGGCCAGAGACAAGGTGTCCGTCTATTCTAGAATCAAGTTTCAGCGCGCGCTCTAAATTCACCTTCGAGCTATTTCTCAAACTCTCAAATTTTGTACGGCGGCGCGTCTCTTCCATAAGTTCCACGCTAAAGGATTTATAATCATGGTTCGTGACAGTACAGCAAGCGCCTGAAACTGACACGGAGTCGCCCTCGGACAACTTGCCGGCTATCGCGGGGGCTAATATGTCACATTTCCAGATATCACCCCTGGGAGAGATATTTTCAATATTTCCGATAGTTTCTATCAATCCGGTGAACAATCAAAAACACCTCTGATCAAAAAATCTTCTCCTACGCTTTCACAGCGGACGTCTTTCAGCAGAACCGCGTCGTTCATACGGGCTATAGCGAGTTCTTCCGTAAAATGAACCCCACGCCCCATAAGTTTAGGCGCGACAAATAAGAGAGCTTCGTCGGCAAGCCCGCTCGCGATAAACGAGCTTGCAACTCTGGCTCCAGCCTCGACCATCAAGTAGTTTACACCAATTTCAGCCAATCTCTTCAAAATATTATCAATTGTATAGCTTTCGCGTGAAAGTTTCTCGATTTCCGCGCCCTTTGATCGCAATAATATATATTTTTCGTCCGGCGCTTCGTCTTCACAAAAAATAATAGTTCTTCCCTTTTTCAGCGCGTTCGCGCCTGACGGGGTCCTCAAATGTCTGTCTAAAATGACCTTCATCGGGTCAGCCCCATCGGAAGTGCGAACATCCATGCGAGGATCGTCGGTAAGAATAGTTCCTATCCCGGTAAGCAGCGCGTCGTTTTCTCCTCTGAACGAATGGACAAGGTTCCGCGCCTCCGCACTTGTTACCCATTTGCTCTCGCCGTTTGAAAGAGAAATATTACCGTCAAGAGAGATCGCCGACTTTATAGTAACCCACGGGCGGGCACGAACTATTCTGCTGATAAAGCCTTTATTGATCTCACGGCATTTGTCGGCTAGTACCCCCGACACAAATTCTATTCCGGCGTCTCTTATCCGCGCGGCTCCTTTACAGTCGACCAACGGGTTGGGATCCATGATCCCAACGACTACGCGGGATGGTTTTTTCTCAACAAGCATATCGGCGCAGGGAGGCGTCTTCCCATAATGACAGCACGGTTCGAGCGTAACATACACCGCCGCGCCCGCGATATCTCCTCCCGCGTCTTTAACTGCGTTGACCTCGGCGTGAGGGCCGCCGTAATATCCATGCCAGCCCTTGCCAATAATGACGCCGTCTCTAACTATCACGCAGCCAACGCGCGGGTTGGGACTCGTCCTGCCTATTCCGCGCATGGCAAGGCTCAGAGCGATGCTCATATAATATTCGTCTTTGCCTCGCAAGTTAGAAGGACTCATTCCGCTTCTTCTCCATTACCGTTATTTCTCAACCGATCTTTTATCCTTTTTGCTAGAGCTTTTCCGATTCCAGGCGCGTCCGCAAGCACATTTTCATCCAGCTCCGAAATAGTTTTCGCGCTGCCAAACATCGTAATAAGGTGCGCGGCTTTCGCCCTTCCTATGCCGGGGATATCTTCCAAGATACTACGCCTGAAACTTTTGCCCCGCGCAGCTCTGTGCGACGTTATCGCATAGCGGTGAGACTCATCGCGCACATGCTGCAGCAGTTTCAGCACAGGGTCGGTATATTCAAGTCTCATCGGCTCTTTCTTGTCAGGAATATATACTTCCTCGTACTCCTTGGCAAGAGAAATTATAGGGATGTTCTTAATATTAAGCTCTTCGAGCGCAGAAACTGCAAACTCGAGCTGCACAGGGCCTCCGTCTATCAGTATCAGCTGCGGGAGCGGCTCCTGTCCGTCAAGACAATGCTTATAACGGCGAGTCAAAGTCTCCTTCATAGAACGAAAATCGTCTATGCCTTCGACGCTTCTGATGTTAAAACGCCTGTACAGCGAGGTGTTGGGATAGCCCTGCTCAAAGACGACAACGACTCCGACAGTTTGATTTCCTGACGTATGCGAGATATCAAAGCCGTCTATCCGCCACGGAAGTATTGGTAAATCAAAGATCTTCTGCATCGAATTTAAAGTCGTCCAGAAATTTTCTTCAACGGATGGGATATCGGGTATTGTGTTGCGCTGTCTGCTTACCCTCCATATTGCCCTGATAGTGTCGCGAAGCCTCGCCGCTTCCTCAAACGCTAATTTCTCCGACGCCTTGTCCATCTTCCTGCGCAGTTTCTCAACGAGCTCGGCTCCATGTCCCTGCAGCAGCATCAGAACATCCGCGACCCTGTCTTTATACTCTGATTCCGTGCATAGCCCGGAACAGGGCGCAAGGCATCTGCCCAGCGAATATTTCATGCAGGGGCGCTGTTGGTTTTGACGGCTGATGTCCTTGCCGCACGACCTCAGCGGCAGGTAGTGCTCTATAAGGCGAAGCAGTTCTCTGACTTCGGCAACGCGAACGAACGGCCCGATATACACCCCGTCGTCATCCGTTTTTACTCTTGTGACAACGAGACGCGGAAATTTTTCGGCGGTGACCTTTATAAACGCGTACCTTTCATTCATTTTGAGGTCAACGTTAAAAAATGGCTGGTATAATTTTATAAGCCTGTTCTCTAATATGAGAGCCTCTATTTCGCTCTCCGTGCGTATCGTTGATATATCACATATAGTCTCTACGAGTTTTCGGAGTCTGGGCGAAGCGAAATTAGCATGTCTAAAGTATGAAGACACGCGTTTTTTTAGAAACTTAGCCTTGCCAACATATATGATATTGCCGTCGGCGTCACGCATCAAATAAACACCCGGCTTCTCAGGAAATTTTCTGATATGTTGGAGCAGTTCTTCTCTGTTCAAAAATTTTTATCCTTTCTGCGATTGCCCTGAAAGATATCATGGTATAGGATAGCATAGTATTTAGGAAACAGCATTCAGGGGGTGCCTATGATGGCTTTGGTAGTTTATAACGATCTAACGAGGAAGAAAGAAATATTCGAACCTATAGAGGCGGGAAAGGTACGTTTCTACGTATGCGGGCCAACAGTCTATGATTTCTTTCATATCGGCAACGCGAGACCTTTCGTCGTCTTTGACGTATTTAGGAGGTATCTTGAATCCTGTGGTTATGAGGTCACCTATGTCCAGAACTTCACAGACATAGACGACAAGATGATCAAACGCGCGAACGAAATGGGCATTACCGTGGCGGAACTGGCTGAGAAGTATATAGCCGAATATTACAAAGACGCCGACGCCCTAGGCATCAAACGCGCAACGGTCAATCCCCGTGCCACGCATGAGATAGAAGAGATAATAAATATCGTAAGCAGACTTATTGAGACAGGGCACGCATACGAAGTCGGCGGCGACGTATATTTTGACGTTATGAGCGACGGAGGCTACGGCAAACTCTCGCGTCAGAGCATAGAAGAACTCCAGTCCGGCGCGCGCATCGACATCGACGAGAGGAAAAAGCAGCCGCTTGACTTCGCGTTGTGGAAATCCAGCAAACCCGGCGAACCATATTGGGAGAGCCCATGGGGAAAAGGACGCCCTGGCTGGCATATCGAATGCAGCGCCATGTCGACAAAATATCTTGGCAAGACGATAGATTTTCACGGAGGCGGCAGCGATCTTATCTTCCCGCACCACGAGAACGAGATAGCGCAGTCGGAGTGCGCCAACGGCTGTCAGTTCGTCCGTTATTGGGTACATAACGCTTTCATTACGATAGACAAAGAAAAGATGTCGAAATCGCTTGGAAATTTTCTCACCGTACACGATATCAGAGAAAAATATAACCCCCTGGTGCTTCGCTATTTTCTGTTAAGCGCGCATTATCGTTCGCCGATCAATTTCTCGCAGGAAGGGCTGACTCAGGCACAGGCCGCGCTTGAGCGTTTGTCAAACTGCTATGCCGACATAAAGTTCGCGCTGGAGACGCGGAGCGACGCTGCAAATACGGGCGAAGAACTCCTTAATGCTGTAAAGGGACATGAAGAAAATTTCAAGGCCGCGATGGACGATGACTTCAACACGGCGGGAGCTCTTGGCGTTCTGTTTGAGGCGGTAAAATCAGTAAACGTATATCTGACAGAGAACGAGGCTGTTGACAAAGACGCCCTTGCATCCGCATTGAAATTCTTCGACAGTGTCAACTTAGTTCTTGGGATCTTGGCGGCGGACGAAAAAGCTGAGTCTGCTGACGACGCGAAGATAGACGCGCTCGTTGCGGAACGCAACGAAGCGAGAAAGACCAAAAACTTTAAACGTTCCGATGAGATACGCGACCTGCTTGCCGCGCAGGGCATTATTATCGAGGACACCCCGCAAGGCACGCGCTGGAAAAAACAGCTTTAAACTGGTTTGCCGCATCATAGTGGGTTTGCATATAAAAAAGAAGAGGCCGTTAAGCCTCTTCTTTTTTATGGTTGTATATCGATAATATTTCTAAAGTCTCATTAAAGGAACGACGACTCTGACGCTGATTCCGCGCCATACTTGAAGCTGCTGATCTCGTCGAGTTTCTGTATATTGTGGGTCGCGTTTATATAACGTATCGTGCCGCTCTTAGCTCTCATGACGAGCGATGACGTATGGACGACCGTCCCGTCGTAACGAACGCCCTTGAGCCAGTCTCCGTCTGTAACACCGGTTGCGGCAAAGAAAACATTGTCGCAGGCAACAAGGTCGTTCAGATTAAGGATTTTGTTGATATCCATTCCCTTCTCTTTGCACTTGTCGCGCTCTTCATCGTTGCGCGGCCAAAGCTTGCACTGCATGTTACCGCCGACGCATTTTATCGCGCAGGCTGTGATGACCGCTTCTGGAGAACCGCCTATGCCCATAAGAAGGTCAATGCCAGAATCCGGCTTGCATGTGGAAAGAGCGCCTGATACGTCGCCGTCAGGAATGAGACGGATACGCGCGTGAATGTCGCGGATCTCCTTGATGAGCTCATCGTGACGCGGCCTGTCCAGAACTATGACGGTCACGTCTTCAACGGACTTGTTAAGCGCCCTTGCGACCGCTTTGATATTTTCCGTTGGGCTGGCTTCAATGTCGATAGCGTGAGCAGCCAAAGGCCCTGTCGCGATTTTGTCCATATAGAAGATGTGCTGCGGGTTAAACATTGTGCCACGATCGGCAAAAGCAACTACGCTAACGGCGTTCTGACGCCCCTGCGCCGTAAGTCTCGTCCCGTCGATAGGATCGACGGCGATATCGACTTTCGGGTCGACGCCAAGTCCAAGGTGCTCGCCGTTAAATAGCATCGGAGCTTCGTCTTTCTCGCCCTCTCCGATAACAACTACTCCATCCATCTTAACATTGTTGAGCATGAAACGCATCGCGTTTACAGCAGCTCCGTCGACGCCGTTCTTGTCTCCGCGTCCCATCCACCGTCCTGCGCACATCGCAGCAGCCTCAGTAGCACGAACCATTTCGAGAGCAATGTTTCTGTCTGGTGCAGTCATCTGCAACCCCTCCGTAATATATATTTGGTATGTCAAACGATGTGGACGGTCAGTTCAGCTCGGGGAAACGAGCGAATATTTCATCCACGTGTTTTAAATAATACCCTAAATCGAACAAAGACTCCAGCTCTTTGTGTGATAATCTTTTAATTCTTTCATCGGCTTTTAAAAGGTCAAGGAGCGGGATCTTTTCATTCCAGCACCTCATAGCATTGCTCTGGGCTATCGTATAAGCGTCCTCTCTGCTTATCCCCTCTTTCTCAACGAGCGTGACAAGCACGCGCCCCGAGAAGAGGAGCCCCTTTGTTATCTGGATATTTTCCAGCATCTTGTCCTCATTGACGACAAGGCCACCAATGACCCTTGAGAGTATCTTCGTCATGTAGTGGATAAGGTGGAAAGTATCCGGCCACATCACGCGCTCGACAGATGAATGGCTTATGTCGCGCTCATGCCAAAGCGCTATGTCCTCTATCGCAGGGACTGCATATCCGCGCAGAAGACGCGACATTCCGCATACCCTTTCACAGAGGATCGGGTTTTTCTTATGAGGCATCGCAGAGGACCCCTTTTGACCTTTTTTGAAAGGTTCTAGCGCTTCAAGGACCTCTGTTCTCTGTAAGTGACGTACTTCGAGCGCGAGCCTCTCTAACGTTCCGCCGCATACCGCGATATCCGTAATTATTCTAGCGTGCCTATCCCTCTGTATGACCTGCGTCGCAACGGGGTCGACGTCAAGACCGAGAAGGTCGCAGACACGCTTCTCTATTGACGGCGGACAGTTCGCATAAGTTCCAACCGCGCCGGAGAGTTTACCGACCATTATTTCTTTTCTTGTCTGTTTCAGCCGTTCGATGTCGCGTCCTATTTCGGCATAATGGTTCAGCAGCTTCAGACCAAAGCTCGTAGGCTCCGCATGGATGCCGTGCGTTCTTCCCGCACAAGGCGTATGTTTATACTGTACCGCTTTTTCGCCGACGATCTTACGAAAATCTTCGAGCGCTTTGATTATTACTTCCAAACTTTCGGAAAGCAGCAGCGAGGATGCGGTATCAATAACGTCGCTGCTTGTGAGTCCGAGGTGGACGAAACGGCCCGATTCTCCTATGCATTCGGCGACGCTGGATACAAAAGCTATAACGTCATGCTGCGTGACGGCCTCTATTTCCTTGATACGCTCTACGCTAAAACCGGCGTTCTCCACGATATTTTTTAAGTCTTCATCCGGAATTACGCCGGCTTCGTTCCACGCGCGGCACGCGGCAAGTTCGACGTCGAGCCAGCGCTGAAATCTGTTCTGATCCGTCCAAATAGTTTTTATTTCTTGTGTTTCGTAGCGTGGTATCATAAAAATTACCTCCGTAAAATTATTTTATCGAGCCAAAAATTTTGAAGTGTTCCCTTTTCCAGTCCTCTCTAACCGTCTCAAGCCATGCGTCGTATACTCCGCTTTTAAAATCCGGGAACGTGTAAAAGAAACTTTGCCACTTTCCGTTTCTTCTGCAAAGAGTCACTTCTTCAAAGATACCGTCCTTTATATATATTCTATGGGCCTGTCCCTTCGTTGAGGCTAGAAGCAGGCGAGCTCCGTCGAGCGTTCCGGGGTCAAGGTTGACTCTTCTTGTGTCCCCTGTCTTCTTTTCCAAGTCACAGGTCAATATCTTCCATTCGGGAAGTTTTGACATAGGGTAAAGCCCCGGGTATGAAAAAAAGCACCTGTCTAACTCCGGCGCAATGTCTACATAATAATTAGTCCACGTGAAAGGGATAAGCGGGCTGACCCTTTCAGGCTCTCCCCAGGCTTCGCGCAGCAGTTCCTTCGCCATGTCAAACATCGGCCTGTCATTTCTAGGCACAAGTATCGCCAGTACTTTTTTGACAAGAGGGTCTCTAGGATGGCGGGCCTCGCAGTCATGAAGCAGCGAAGAGAGTTCTTTATCTGCCGTCATCAAGGAGCGCCCCTGCAAACGTTTTTGGGTCAAAGAGTTCAAGGTCGTCGAGCCCTTCGCCAAGCCCGATATATCTGACCGGAAGTTTCAATTTTTCAACGATAGACAGTGCAATGCCGCCCTTGGAAGTATTGTCAAATTTCGTGAGTATCACGCCCGTAGACGGCATGACCTTCGCGAAAGCCTCCGCCTGCGCGAAGCTGTTTTGCCCTGTGACGGAGTCTAGAACTATAAATACTTCTGAAGGTTCTTCGGGCAGTTTTCGCTTCACTATTCTATATACTTTAGCAAGCTCTTCCATTAAATTTGATTTTGTATGGAGACGTCCCGCGGTATCGACAATGATAACATCGGCGGATGAGGCCTTTCCTGCCATTATCGCGTCGTAGACCACTGCCGCAGGATCGCTGTCCTGCTTTTGAGCTATTACGCGCACGCCGGTCCTCTCTCCCCATATTTTTAGCTGGTCGATAGCCGCGGCTCTGAACGTGTCAGCAGCCGCCATGATGACGGATTTTCCCGCATTCTTAAGCTGCAACGCCAGTTTTGCCGCAGTCGTAGTCTTTCCGCTGCCGTTGACTCCAATCAAAATAACAACGCACGGCTTATCATGTGAAAACTTTATCGGCGCTCCGGTTCCATTCACTGAGAACAAGCTGTCTTCTATCATTTCTGCAAATTTTCCGCGCAGCTCGGAGGCTTTTACGATCCCCTCGCCGACAGCTATATCTTTTAATCTAGCTATCAGCATATC
>JAUNSQ010000180.1 GCA_030539135.1 Synergistaceae bacterium
AACGAATTAACACAGTTGCCGTACAAAAATAATATGGATCAATTGACAAATCAACGCCGCGAAATATGGTACGTCGCCGTTAAAATGATTAAGGATCATCCTCTGACCGGAATCGGACGCGGCATGTTTGAAAGTCGCAGCCAAGAATACATAAAAAGAATGCCACAAGAAATTCGCAGCAGCGGCAGAAGTTCATTTTGGCAGCCGCACAATATGTATCTCGGTTTTATGACGGACGCAGGGATACCTTCTCTTATTATTTTCATGCTCGCGTTCTTCTTATCGATCAAGAAGGCGTGGCAAGTTAACCGCAGGCAGTCTGAAGATTATAATATTCCGTGGGGTCTAGTATGTTTTGCTATGTTCATAGGTCAGATGATACAGGGAATAGGGTGCGACGTGTTCGAGGTAAGAAGCGACATGCTGCCGATCTTCGCGGCCATTTGGGGAATACTTATCGTGCTACCCGAGGACGAGACGAATATTAAACAGCCCCATTAAAAATTTACCACAACAACAAAGGCGGTTCCCGGCAAAATTTAGCAAAGAACCGCACTTTTTATTTTTACAAACTCCCTAGCTCTATTCCGCGCAGATGTTTTTGAGTTTCCCTATTCCTTCTATCTCTACTTCTACTACGTCGCCAACTTTTATCGGGCCGACGCCGCTCGGCGTTCCGGTCGCTATCACGTCGCCGGGTTCGAGCGTGGCGAAGCGGCTGATGTGCGATATGACGCGCGGCACAGGGAATATCATCTGTGAGAACGTCCCATGCTGCGTGACCTTCCCGTTGACTATCGTCTTCAATTCCGCGTCCTGCGGCATCTCTTTCACGAGCAGTATCACTGGACCGAACGGCGCGAAAGTGTCAAAACTCTTTCCGCGCGTCCACTGTCCGTCGTTCTTCTGGAGTTCGCGGGCCGTTACGTCGTTGATTATCGAATAGCCGAGGACGTGGTCAAGCGCGTTTGCCTCCGAGATATTTTTCCCGCCCTTGCCGATGACGACGGCGAGTTCGCCCTCGTGGTGTATCACTCCAGCCCAGTCGGGGATGCGGATGAAGTCCCCGCTTCCGATTATAGCCGACGTGGATTTCATGAATATCAGCGGCTCTTTAGGGACTTCATGGTTCAGCTCTTTTGCGTGTTCCACGTAGTTGCGCCCGACGCACCAAATCTTCTTCGGCATGATTGGCGGCAGGAACTTCACCCTGTCCACCGGGTAGCTGAGGCGCATGAGCGACATTCCGGTAAATGGGTCGCCCTCCACGATATCGACTGAATTGTCGCGAACCTGCCCGGAATATGAGCGTCCATCGACGCTGAAACGGCAGTAGCGCACTGGCGTTTGTTTCTTGTTCATTATTTTGCCTCCAATTTATCAAGGGCGGACGCTATGCAATCGAGCCCGTCTATGAGCTGGGCGCGAGTCGTCCCGATGTTGAAGCGGGCGTAACCGTCGCCCTCCACGCCAAAGCTCAGCCCCTTATTCAGGGCCACGCCGGCCTTATTCACCAAAAACTCCTCCAATGTCTCTGAGTTGAAGCCATATCCGCGGAAATCTATCCAGAAGATGTACGTGCCCTCAGGGTGGTCCATCTTCGCCCTCGGCATACGCTCGCGGACAAATTTCTCCATGTAGTCTCTGTTGTCCTCGAGATATTCCATAAGCTGGTCGCACCAGTCCGCGCACTTTGAATACGCGGCCTCCATCGCGACCATCCCAAGGATGTTGACCGAGTTGAGGTGGAACCTTTCGATGACGGAAATGTAGCGCGCCCTAAGCGATGGGTCGGGGATGATGCCGACGGAGGCCTTCATGCCAGCGATGTTGAACGTCTTGCTCGGCGCGATGAACGTTATCGTGCGCTCCGCCATGCCCGGCAGGGAAGCGAGGCATATATGCTTCGCGTCGCTGAACACCAAATCCTGATGTATCTCGTCGGATATTATGAGCAAGTCTTTGCGCTTCGCTAGGTCGGCGAGGGCTTCGAGTTCCTCGCGCGTCCATACGCGCATGACTGGGTTGTGCGGGCTGCAAAAGAGCAGCGTACGGCATGTCGGCGTGATAAGTTTTTCAAGCCCTTCCAGATCCATGACGAAACGCCGCTTTGTTTCGTCGTATTTCAGAGGGTTGGTCTGTATTATCCTGCCGGCCTCGCGAGCGGTACGGTAGAAGGGCGGATATATCGGCGTCTGGATTATTATGCCGTCGCCCGGCTTCGTGTTTGCCATAACGGCAAAGGATAGCCCCGCGACAACTCCCGGCGCCCAAGTGATGGCCTCGTTGCTGAACTTCCATCCATGGCGCGTCTCCTCCCATTTTCTGATGGAGTCGAGCAGAGAATCGGTGACGATTGGGTAGCCAAGAGCTCCCTCGTTTATCTTCTTATGCAGGGCATCGAGGACTTCTGGCGGAGCTTTGAAATCCATGTCCGCGACCCAGAAGGCCTTTAGATCTTTGCGTCCAAATTCCTCTTCGAGATAATCCCATTTTTCACACGCGGTGTTGTGACGGTCTATATATTCGTCGAAATTGTATTTCATTGGCAAGACCTCCGATTATTAGTATTCCTTCGAGTCGCAGTTTAATTTTAGATTGAAAAGACTAAAAATACAATCAACGCATATTTTCTATGTATAATTGCCTTATGATGATTAAAAGTTTTGCCGGGAATTCGCCGGCTCACTTCGGAGGTAGAAACATGGATAAAGATACAAGTAAGGCTTT
>JAUNSQ010000038.1 GCA_030539135.1 Synergistaceae bacterium
GCAAGGAATCAAAGATGAAAGCCCCAATCGACCTCACGAAGCCGTGGGAGATCTAGCGCGAAATGGGAACGGCAAGAATTGACGGCAGGGCTCTCGACGAACTCCGCCCAATCACGATAGAGCGTGGCGTCAGCCGCTACGCCGAGGGTTCCGCGCTTATAAAGTGGGGGAACACGCATGTGCTGTGCACTGCGTCTGTCGAGGACAGGGTGCCGCCTTTCATGCGCGGACGCGGCGAAGGCTGGATAACGGCGGAATATTCGATGCTCCCGCGCTCAACGCAGGACAGGACTCCGCGCGATGTCAGCAAGGGAAAAATAAACGGCCGCGGCAGCGAGATACAGCGTCTTATCGGGCGCTCGCTCCGCGCGGCAGTAGACATGCCGAAACTTGGCGAGACGACTATAACGATAGACTGTGACGTGATACAGGCTGACGGCGGCACAAGGACCGCCTCGATATCCGCCGGTTTCGTGGCGCTGTATGACGCGCTGCGCTGGCTGCGCGGCAACGGCAGGATAGGCGCGATCCCTCTCAAGACGCAGATAGGCGCGGTAAGCGTCGGCAAGGTGCGCGGAAATCCGATGCTCGATCTCTGCTACGAGGAGGACTCTACCGCAGAAGTCGATGCTAATTTGATAATGACCGGCGCTGGCGATTTCGTAGAGATACAGGGCACGGGCGAGGGCGGGTATTTTTCGCGGCAGGAACTGGAAAAAATAATCGACCTTGGCTGGCGCGGCATACGAAAAATACACGCGATACAGCGCGAATGCCTCGAACTCTCAGACGAAGAACAGAGGCTTTTCGGGAGATAGCGCCGCCATGAAAATTGTGCTGGCAAGCGGCAACAGAAATAAATACCGCGAGATGAAAGACGAACTCGCGCCCATTGGTGTAGAGCTCCTCTTCGGCGGAGACTTTGACCATCCTCAGGAGGTCGAGGAGACCGGCGATACCTACGAGGCGAACGCCAGACTAAAGGCGGAGGCTTGGGCGAAGGCGACTGGGCTCCCCGCAATGTCCGACGACAGCGGCCTTGAGGTCGAGTCGCTCAACGGCGTGCCGGGGATCCATTCGGCGCGTATAGTTCCGGGTTCGGACGCCGACCGCGTAACGTGGCTCTTATCCGAACTGAAAGATAAGGAGAACAGGCGCGCGAGATTTGTCTCATGTATCGTCACTGTTTTTCCTAGCGGTATTGAGCCTGTGATCTGCGAAAGAAATTGTCCCGGAACGATCGCCTATTCTCCGGCTGGGACGTCCGGTTTCGGTTACGACCCAGTTTTTACCCCTGACGGGTATGACAAGACGTTCGCCGAACTTGGCGACGCGATAAAAAGAAAAATTTCTCATAGGGCTCTTGCGTTAAAAGGTATAGCCGAAATGCTCATACATGTGATACAATATCAAACTGTACGCACTATGGATAATTCTATCTCTGGCGCTGATTCAGTCTCAGACCGGAAGAATAAATGATTTTGGGGGTGTAGTTTGTGAAAATCCTTGTCGGAGTTCTTCACTTACTTGTTTGTTTCGCACTTATGGCCGTTGTGCTCATGCAGCACAGAAAGAGCGGCGGTTTTACTGGAAGCTTCGGCGGCGGCGGGACGCAGGCCGATACGAACGGGACATGGCAGAGGATGTCTTCGCTGACAAAGGCGACGATTTGTCTTATCGCCGCGTTCATGCTCCTTTCGATACTGCAGGTCGTTGTAAGATAGCGCGCTGCGGACGAATTCGACATGCTGAAGCGTCTCCAGTCGCAAAAAGATATAGCCGATTACAACGATATAAAGGATCGCCTCTTTTCAGCCACTCATGAAGAGATAACGGCTGGATGGACGACCGACATATACTTCCTCAAGACGAGGGATGTCCTCAAGGCTGCCGGGCTGCTTGAAACGCCTGTCGTAGCCGAGGTGTTCGCGCGTAAAGGCGGCATGTTCGCGGGGTCTGAGGAAGTCATAAGGCTTTTTAAGACCTTCCCGAAAACGCCCCAGGTCGAAACGCTGCGCGAGGGCACAAAGTTTGAACCTAAAGAAGTCCTGATGCGCATCACAGGGACGTATGAATCATTCGGAACATACGAGACAGTGCTTCTTGGTATGCTCGCCTCCTCAACAGGTTGGGCGACGGCGGCCGCTGAGTGCGTTGAAGCGGCGGAAGGCCGCAGCGTCCTTTGCTTTGGCGCGCGCCACGTACACCCAGCGATCGCGTCAGTCATGGAAAGGGCGGCAAAGGTCGCCGGATGCAGCGCTATGAGCTGCATACTCGCCGCGAAGCTCTGCGGTGAGGAACCGAAGGGCACAGTGCCGCACGCCGCCGTGCTCCTTATGGGAGATACGGTCAAGCTTGCCAAGTTTTATGATGAATTTGTCCCGGCAGAAGAGCCGAGGACGATACTTGTAGATACGTTCAAGGACGAAGCCGAAGAGACGATACGCGTCGCCGAGGCGCTTGGCGACAGACTTGCCAGCATCAGGCTCGACACGCCAGGCGAACGCGGCGGCGTTACGCCGGATCTCGTCAGGGAAATTCGCTGGCGGCTCGACTGCGCCGGATATCCAAACGTTAAGATCGTCGCCACCGGAGGACTTTCGCCGGAGCGCATAAAGATACTTAACGAGGCGGGAGCCGACGTATATGGAGTAGGAAGCTATATCACGCAGGGTACTCCGCGCGATATGACGATGGATATAAAAATGGTGAACGGGAAGCCCATAGCGAAACGCGGAAGGCTCCCGGGTATAATCCCGAATCCAAAGCTTGAACGCGTGCTCTAGGCCAGAGGCCTGTCTTCCCCCACGATGACAGGCAGCGTTCCGCAGGACGATGCGCACTTCGCACGCGTCAAAGTCCCCGGAGGCCGAAAGAGCCGCTTTAAGACATAAAAATAAATTAAATATTAGTGTTTCATGATTTAAGGAGGAAAAGATCCAATGCTTGGCACACGTTCTTATATGGCCAAGGGTGAAACTGTTGAGCGCAAATGGTATCTCATCGACGCCACAGACAAGCACCTCGGACGCCTTGCGGTAGAAGTAGCCCGTATCCTTTCGGGAAAGAATAAGCCCACTTACACCCCGCACGTTGACACCGGCGATTTTGTCGTCATCATCAACGCGGAGAAGGTTGGACTTACAGGAAAGAAACTCACACAGTCCACGATCAGCACATACAGCGGATACCCCGGCGGACTCAAGACCCTCTCCTACAAGCAGGTCCTTGAGCGTCGCCCGGAGCGTCTTATCGAAAGAGTTGTCTGGGGAATGCTCCCGAAGACAAAACTTGGACGCGACATGTATCGCAAACTTAAAGTTTATGCCGGCCCGAGCCATCCCCACACGGCTCAGCAGCCCGAGCAGATAGACTAAGGATAGGGGTGGATTAAAATGGCAAAGAAAGCAGTAGCTGCGGCCCCCACTTTCGTCTGGGGCACAGGCAGAAGAAAGAACGCCGTTGCGCGAGTACGCATCTGTGACGGCGACGGCAAATTCCTCATCAACAACCGTGAAGTCAAAGACTATCTCCCGCGCCACTATTGGTCGTCATCAGCAGTGGAAGCTCTTGCAGTCGCAGGGGTAGAGGGCAAGATCGACGTATTCGTCAACGCCCACGGCGGCGGACTTACGGGTCAGTCGGGAGCCATCCGTCTTGGACTGGCGCGAGCCATCCTCAAGATGAACCCCGCTTCACGTCCCGCGCTTAAGAAAGCTGGACTTCTCACGCGTGACTCCAGAATGGTCGAACGTAAGAAGGTCGGACTCAGAAAGGCGAGGGCTAACAAGCAGTTCTCGAAACGTTAGTAAATCGGCGGGAATACGCGCCATATACTTCGCAACATTTGAGAGAGCCTCTTTGACGTACCTAAAAGTACGCCATCAGAGGCTCTCTCTGCATGTCGCATCGTCTCTGGCACGTCTGCCCGCCGATTTATATAATCAGGTCAAAATGGGTCAGCGAGTCCCCTCGCTTTATGTTGCGGCGTCATAATGATTTTTTTCTGTTGACCTGACGAGGTTTGAAGTTTAAAATCATCATGTTAAATCATTTATCGGGCAGAGCCCGAGAGAGGAGCAGTCATGGATAGTAACAGTCCTAGTCCCAGTCCTGAACCTGTAGGACATTTGTGCGCTGTAAACTAATTCCGGGCTGCGTTCCGCACCCGGAGAGCCGGGTGTGGAGGATATTGCAACGCTTTTCTTCACTCCCTTATGAGACAAAACTTATAGCTTTTGCCGGCAATGCCGGGATCAATACTCTGACGCCGCACGTTTCTAGCGCGGTCACGCCGCTGTTTGTATATGCCGCGGATACGGAGTGGGAGGAGAGAAGATTATGCTGAAAATAACAAAGACAGTTGAAGACGGCCTCATAGAACTTTCGCCGGAGCAGGTAGAGCCGGGCGCGTGGTTGAGCCTTATTAGGCCCACGGCGGAAGAATTGCTCACCGTAGAAAATATCACCGAGGCGCCGCAGGATTTCGTTCGCGCCGCCCTAGACCCTGAAGAGTCGTCGCGTATCGAGGTCGAGGACAACCACATACTCGTGCTGGTCAATGTGCCGGTGAACCACGAGAACAACCCAGACGAATATGACACATTGCCTCTCGGCATCATCGTGACGCCGGATTATATCGTTACTATCTGCCAAGAGAACAACGAGGCGCTTCGCAGCTTTACGGAGACGAGGTTCAGGTATTTCAGCACGTTCAAGAGGACACGCTTCCTGTTCCAGATACTATACCGTTCCGCGATGCTCTTCTTGAAGGACCTGCGCCAGATGAGCGGCCGCCGTGACCGTATAGACGAGAACCTCCGCAGGTCTATGAAGAACAGGGAACTCTTTCAGCTCCTTGACCTCCAGAATGGTCTCACATATTACGCGATGTCCCTGCGTTCGAACAGGGTCGTCGTTGAACGTCTGCTTCGCCTATGCTCCACGGCTCAGGTCAGCCACATGATAAAACTCCGCGAGGAGGATGAAGACCTGTTGGATGACGTCCGCGTCGAGTACGACCAGGCCATCGAGATGACGCAGGTGCAGACGAACGTGCTCGCGGGTATGATGGACGCCTTTGCCTCCGTAATATCGAACAACCTGAACATAGTCATGAAATTCTTAGCCTCCGTCACGATCGTGCTCGCTATACCGACTATGGTAGCCAGCTTCTTCGGAATGAACGTCCCCATCCCTTGGGAGGGACACCCGATGGGGTTCGCCATCGTCTGTATTATCGCGCTTATCCTTACGATAGCCGCAATCGTAGTTCTCTGGCGTAAAAAGCTGTTCTAGCCAGCGCCGGATGATTTAGTTTTTCGCAGCCTGTTTCTCAATGCGAGGAACGGGCTTTTGTTTTTTAGGATATAATTTCTAAAGATGTCCATGCTGGGAGGTGCCGCGTATGATAAATTATTATGTTTACGATTCTCCGATTGGGAAGATCGGCATAGGAGAAGAGGGCGGAAAGATAACCGACGTGAATTTTGAGCGGTCGGCCTGTAAGCCTCATGAGTATGTCACTGCGGAGACGCCTATGATAAAGAAGGCTCACGCGCAGCTCGAGGAGTATTTTGCCGGAAAGCGCAAGTCGTTCGACCTGCCTCTCGAACCGGGCGGCACAGATTTTCAGCGGCGCTGCTGGAACGCGCTGATCGATATCCCATACGGCGAGACGCGGACCTACGCCGATATCGCGAGAGCGGCGGGAAGCCCGCAAGGCTTTCGTGCGGCTGGCATGGCGAACAACAGGAACCATATAGCGATAATGATCCCGTGCCATCGAGTGATAGGCTCCGACGGCAGCTTGATTGGCTTTGGCGGCGGACTTGACGTGAAGAAATATCTCCTTGAATTGGAAAGAAGACATGCGTCTGATTGAATACGGCGAGCGCGAGATCTCGCACCTCTCGAAGCGCGATAAAAAGTTGGGTGCGTTTATAGAGCGGACGGGCTTCATCGAGCGCGAGATACGCGAGAACCTCTTTGAATCTCTCGCGACTTCGATAATCAACCAGCAGATATCAAACAGCGCCGCGTTTACCGTCATGGGACGGTTTCATGACATGTTCCCGGCAGCGACGCCGGAGGCCGTAGACGCCGCATCTGTTGAGGAGATACAAAAGATCGGCGTTTCCATGAGGAAAGCCTCGTATATAAAGGGGCTGTCAAGCGCCGCCGCTTGCGGCGAGCTTGATATCGAGGGGCTGCGCGCCCTGCCCGACGACGAAGTCGCAAAGGCGCTGCTCCCGATAAAAGGCATTGGGATATGGACAGTGGAGATGTTTCTTATCTTTTCGCTTGGGAGGCCCGACGTTGTGAGCTTTGGGGACTTCGCCATCCGAAAGGGCATGATGAACCTCTATGGGCTCAAGAGATTGGACCGCGCAAAGTTCGACAGATACAGAAAACGCTACGCGCCATACGGCACAACAGCGTCGCTGTATCTATGGGAGGCCGCCGTCACAGATTTCAAATGAGCGGCATAACGTGTTGCGGTGCGGCGCTGACAGTTATCTCCGTCTGCCCTTTTACGAGGTCAAATTCCTCTTTTGTAAGCTCCATTCGAACATAGGCGTTGTCGTTCGACGCGTCCGCTCCCTCCGGGAGCAGCGTGACCGAGGCTGTGAAGATGTCCTCGCGTATGTCGGATACCCCGCAGCGTATCATATTCGCTCCGCCGCCCGCGCTTGGCTTTATGAAGTGGGCGCGTATGCCTGCGCAGGAAACATTCTCTGGTATGTACTGCGAACATTCCAGCTCGCAGTTCCAGTCCGCGGCGAACAGCCTGTGTTCGTCTATCTTCTTCGCCCGCGAGTGGTTCTTGCAGCCGGATAAGCGGGATGAAGCCAGAGAGCCCGGGGATTTGAAGAAGTCGGCGGCGCGCATCGGCTTCTCAGATCTGCCCCTGTGGATGACGCATATCTCAGGACAGAGGCGGGACACCTCGTCGCGGTTATGCGACACATACAGCACGGTTCCCTTAAATTTCTTAAATAGCTGGGCCAGTTCGCCCTCTATCTGCCAGCGCAGATAGCTGTCGAGCGCGGACAGCGGCTCGTCGAGCATTATCAGCTTCGGCTCCGCCGCGAGCATTCGCGCCAAGGCGACGCGCTGCTGCTGGCCGCCCGACAGCTGGGACGGATAATGTTCCTCAAGTCCGTTTATATAAAATGACTCCATGATGTCGCGCAGCTTCTTCTCCGCGTGAGCCTTGTCCTTCCTTTTCAGCACGCACAGGATGTTCTCCGCCACCGTCATGTTCGCGAAAAGCGCGTAATTCTGAAACAGAAGCCCTGTCTCGCGCCTCTGCGGCGGCAGGTTGATCTTCTTCTCGGAGTCAAACACGGTCGTCCCGTCGATAACTACGCGCCCTTCGTCGGGCTTTTCGAGCCCAGCGATACATTTAAGCGTCATCGTCTTTCCGCAGCCGGAGGAGCCGAGCAGCGCGAGCGCTGTGTCGCCTGCCTCAAACTCTGCGTTGAGCGAGAAGCTCCCAATATTCTTCTTTATCTTAGCGTATATCGTCATGGCTAGAGCTCGTCCATCAGGGCGTCGCGAGCCGAACCCGCAGGCTGTCTGTAACGGTTCTCAAGCATATTGACCGCCACGAGGACGATAAATGAAATGACAAGGTTGATAGCCACCCATTTATACGCGAGCGCGTCGTTGCCCTCGCGCCACAGCTGATATACCGTGGTCGAGATGGTCGCTGTGCGCCCGGGGATATAACCGGTCACCATGCTCGTCGCCCCATATTCGCCTAGCGCGCGGGCAAAAGCCAGAATCCCCTGCTTGCAGTTCGGGAGTATAACGCGCCTGAAAATAAAAAAGTCCGACAGTCCAAGCGTCTGGCCGGAGTAGATATAAGTCTTGTCGAACGCCTCAAACGCCGCGCGCACAGTCCTGTACATCAAGGGAAAAGACACTATCGTCGTAGCGAATATGGCGGAGTACCATGTCATAGTCAGGCGAAAGCCTAAGACGTCGAGGACGAAAGAGCCAAGCGGAGTCAGCGGCCCAATGGCCTTCAACAGGAAAAAGCCGATAACGGTGGGAGGAAGGACGAGCGGGAGCGTCAGCACGCAGTCGCACACGCCCTTGACGGCGCGCGGCGTCTTAGCGATGTAGTACGCCGCGGCTATCCCTGTAAAGAAAGTGATAAGGGTCGAAATTGCGGCGACCCTTATCGAATTATAGAGGGGGAAGAGATCCATTCGGCCTATTTAGCCGGAACAGAAAATCCGATTTTCTTGAACACTTTGGCGCACGCGCCGCTCTTGAGATACTCGGCGAAAGCCTTGGCCGCGGCTGCGTTCTTGCTGTGCTTCATGACCGCTGCCGGGTATGTGATAGGCTTGTGTGTGCCCTTCGGGGCCTCTGCTGCGACTTCGACGCCCTTCGACGTTGCGGCGTCCGTGCTGTAAACGACGCCGCAGTCGACCGCTCCGGCCGCTACCTGCGCGAGGACTTCCTTAACGTTGCTCGCGAAAGTCACCTTTCCGCTCTTCTGGAGCCCGTCCCAGAGTCCGAGGTTCTTGTAAATTTCGACGGAGTACTGCCCAACGGGGACGTCCGAGTTGCCGAGCGCTACGAGCTTTACCTTGTCTGTCATAACATCTTTGAAATCACTGATGCCTTTCTTGTTCTGACCCTTGGGGACGACAAGGACGACTTTGTTTGACACGATGTTGAAGCGCGTGCCGTCCATTACGAAGTCGAGCTTTTTCGGGTTGGCTTTCTCGTCGGCTTTCGCGTCAAGCGCGTTCATCTGCTTCTGTCCCGCGGAGATGAAAAGGTCGCATTCCGCTCCGTTTTCGATCTGTGTCTTGAGCGTACCGCTCGAGTCGAAGTTATAGGTTATCCTCACGTCGGGGGCTTTTTTTGCGTACTGGCCGGCGATGATATTCATCGACTCCGTCATAGAGGCCGCCGCGAAGACGGACAGCTCGGTGGCGGCGAAGGCCGCCGCTGACAGCGCGATACAGGCCGCGCAGGCTAATAGTATCATGGAAACAAATTTCTTTTTCAAGGTAACAGCATCTCCTTTATGCAATTGAGTAACAACTAGCAAGATTATAAAATCTAACATGGATTTTTGCAACTATGTTGCTATAAGCGCGAGACATGGCGGGGTTTACAATAAATGACGTTTATGTTATAACAAATATGTGAATATATGCCGCGTCCGCGGCTGTAAGAGGAGGAACGTAAATCATGGCGAAGGTCGCTAAAAAGAAAAAACCAGCCGCTAAGGCGAAGGCCGTTAAGGCCGTTACTGTTGAGAAGGCAGGGCCAAAGATCTCAAAGTCCGCCAAGGCCGATATGGAGATGGAGGCCGCCCTTGTCGCCAGACTGGTCAAGGCGCGTGAGAAGAACGGCATGACGCAGGAGCAGCTCGCCACTCTCGTGGGCATGAAACAGTCAGCGGTCGCCAGGCTTGAGAGCCTCGGCGCCAGACCTCGCATAGATACGATGATAAAGCTGCTCAAGCCGCTAGGGTACACTTTGGCCGTCGTCCTTCTCGGCGAAGAAAAGGAAGTCGTCAAGCGCAGGCCGGAAAAGATCGAAGAGAAGCACGTTATGAAACCGGCGAAGCCAGCCGTCGGGGAGAAGAGACCCGAGCCCAAGCCGGAGACGCCGCAGCGTCCGTCTGGCGGAGGACACAAGGGGATACAGCTTCCGCGCCGTTAATGTTTGATAAGGGCGAATGCGCCCTCTATACTTCACAGCGTTTAACAGAGCCATGTCGTTATGACATGGCTCTGTTTGCGTCTTATAGAGTTACAAGGATCGACCCGACGATCGCGAGCGCGATGCCGAACCATTGAACGGGGAGGAGCTTTTCCTTGAAGATGATAAGAGCGGCTATCGCCGCGAGAAGCGGATTGGCCGCGCCTATCGGGGTCGCTACTGAGGCGGGGATGTGTTCCAGCGCGCAGGAATAGAAGTACGCCCCGAAAGTCAGAGACATCATGCCGGCCAGCATCGCGAATATAGATTCCCTGCGAAAAATATTTTTCCATTTCCCCTTTTTATTGGCGATAAATGTCGCGTCCGCAGTCCAGACAAAGATAGATATGATAAGGAACACGATGCTCCTGCCTATGACGACCACATCTGGCTGAACGCCCCTCGCGAGCATATACTTGTTAAGGATCAGCCCTATGCTCCAGCATATAGAGGCCATAACGGCCAGCATGACGCCGTGAACTGAAAGCTTGCGCTGCTCGTTTCCCTTCATGCAGAGGCAAGCCACGCCGACGACGACGCATAGCGTCCCGCAGACGACGAACACAGTCAGCTTTTCTCCAAAGAACAGGTGGGAAAAAATAGCTACGAACACGGGGTAAGTGCTGGATATAGAAGAGCCTCTGGCAACGCCGAGCTTGTGGAGCGACAGGAAGAGGAACACGTCGCCGATGACGTTGTTGAACAGCACGAGGAAGACGAGCACCCCCGCGTCATAATATCCCAGCGTCGCGAGGTGGGAGCCGGAGGCCATCGCCGTCATCAGCGTCATAGAGGCGATAAAACTCCCGAGCGAGCGCAGAAGCGACATCTCGCACGAGTCGAGATGCGTGAGCGCGCGCAGGAACACGGATGTACACCCCCAGCAAAAACATGTCATAACGCTCAATACTATCCCGTAAAACAAACAAAGACCTTCCC
>JAUNSQ010000181.1 GCA_030539135.1 Synergistaceae bacterium
CAAAGTGCAATCAAAGTGCAACGCGAATGCAACGAAAGGCGGTTTGTATTTGCCATTTTGAAAAGTTTTGGGATTTCATTCCCAAAACTTGTAAAATTTGATGACTTTTGGGATTTCATTCCCAAAACTTTTGACTTGCGTTCGTGTTTAAGCTATACTCGCGTCAGTAAAGGTGGCGAGAGCTATGATAGAACGCAAAGAATACCAAGACCGATTGATCAGTTTTAAAGATAAGAGGCTCATCAAGGTCGTTACAGGCGTGAGAAGGTGCGGCAAGTCGACGCTGCTTAGCATGTTTCAAGGCTATCTGCGTTCGCGCGGCGTACCGGACGATAATATAGTCTCCGTCAACTTTGAGGATTATGACTTCGCCGCGCTTCGCGAGCCTGACGCGCTGCATTCGTATTTGACGGCCCGCCTCTCCTCGAGCGGTATGACGTATATATTCTTGGACGAGATACAAAACGTGAGGGACTTCCCCGTCGTGCTGGACAGCCTTTTCATAAGGGAGAACGTCGATCTCTACGCGACTGGGTCGAACGCCTATATGCTTTCGAGCGATATTGCTACGCTGCTGTCTGGCAGGTATATCGAGATATCGATGCTGCCGCTCTCTTTCTCCGAATATGTGTCGGCTGTGGGCGGCGAGGGAGACTTGGCGAGGAAATACGCGAACTACATTTCTAGGAGCTCGTTCCCATACGCCGTGAATTTTGAGACGCAGATGGATACGGACGACTATCTTATGGGAATATACAACACTGTGATAATGAAAGACGTGGCCGGCCGGCATAGGATAACCGACCCGATGATGCTTGAGAGCGTTACGAGGTTCCTCTTTGACAATATAGGCAGCCAGCTTTCCACAAAACGTGTGAGCGATATCATGACCTCTGATGGCAGAAAGATAGACGCGAAGACGGTGGAGCGTTATATATCGGCTTTGATGGACAGCTTTGTCATATATCAGGCGAAGAGATACGATATCAAGGGAGGACAGTTCCTGCGGACGCTGGAGAAATATTACGCCGTGGACGTGGGGCTGCGCCGGACGCTGCTCGGCTCAAGGAACGCCGATATGGGGCATATACTTGAAAACGTGATATATCTTGAGCTGCTGCGGCGCGGGTATAGGGTATATATCGGCAAGGTTGGGACTGTGGAGGTAGATTTCGTCGCGATGAACGGAGACGAGACAGTATATCTGCAAGCGGCCGCGACGGTGCGCGACGAAAACACTCTAAAGCGGGAGCTGCTTCCTCTTCAAAAGATAAACGACAGCAGACGAAAGTTTATCGTCACTCTGGATGAAGACCCTGAGAGCGATTTTGACGGCATCAGAAAAATCAACGCGTATGATTTCCTGCTGAAAAGGACCGGCCCATGACGCGAAGATGACTTTTACGTATATGCCGCAGGTTATTCCGCAAAAGACGAGGTTGCGGACGGGGCGCGTGGATGATATTTTCTCCTGACAGATAAAAAGTTTCCGCGAATGGGGGATCGACCGATGAATATGATGTCTAAGCAAGCTAAGACGCGCTGCCTTTGCATGGCGGCGGCAGTTTTGTTCGCGCTTTTGTTGAGCTCCGCAGCTCTGGCAGTTCCGGCGTTTTCGGGCAGGGCGTACACGCTGCGGCAGCCCGACGGATATACGTTCAAGGCGGCGCGGCACGGCGACGAGCGCTTCCACTGGACGACCTCGCGGGAGGATGGATATATCGTCGTCTATAACAGCGAGACGAAATGGTGGAATTTCGCGGCGGTCAAGGATGACAAGCTGGTCGACTCCGCCGTCCATTACCGCAAGGGCGCGAAGCCTCCGCAGGGCGCTACGAAGAGCTACGCCCGGCCAAAGCCGAAGCCGTCAAAAGACTACGGGTCTTGAAGATAAACAAAAAGCCGGCCGTTGGCCGGCTTCACTTTTGCCCTTATTAGATATTACGGTTATTACGATTTAGCTATTGCCTCTATCTTATCCGTAACGCTCTTGAACGCCTCGACCACGTCGGGGTCGAAGTGTGTCCCGGAGCCTTCTATTATGATGTCCTCGGCTTTATCGAGCGTGAACGGCTCTTTGTAGCTGCGCTTCGACACGAGCGCGTCGAACACGTCGGCCACTGCCATTATTCGCGCGGAGAGCGGTATCTCGTCTCCGGCCAGCCCGTTTGGATATCCGCTGCCGTCCCATTTCTCATGGTGGCAGAACGCCATGTCTATCGCATCGGAGAGGTAGTTGTCGCCGTCGATCCCGGACATTATCTCCCTCAGCATCTTAAGCCCTACGGCGGGGTGGGTCTTGATTATGCCGAACTCGGCGTCGGTGAGTTTGCCGTTCTTGTTGAGTACGGCGTCGGGTATAGATATCTTGCCTATGTCGTGGAGCGGCGCGGACTTGACGAGCCTCTGGCGGTATTCGGGCGTCAGCGTCGCGGCGTATTTGGGATTTTTGCTCAGGGCGTCGGCTATGACTTTGACGTAGGCGGCTGTGCGTCTGATGTGTCCGCCTGTGTTTCCGTCGCGGCTTTCAACGACGTTGGCGAAGCTGATTATCGTGTTGTCCTGCATTTTAATAATGAGCGCGGCGTTTTGTTTTATAACTTTTACGTAAAAGGACAAGTCGGCGGTGGTCTTCGAGAAGGCGGGATAAAGGTTCTCTATTTAGTCGCCGGTCTGTATTTTTAGCGCGTCGAGCATATCCAAG
>JAUNSQ010000039.1 GCA_030539135.1 Synergistaceae bacterium
CGCACAGCGCTATGATCTTTTTTAGTTTCATTTAGAACACCTCCACTTCTTTGTTATCTTCCAAGTTTGTATGTCTTGCTGAGGTCGTGGAACAACTGCGAGTTTTCCACCGTGTTTTTCTGCGCTAGTCCAGCCATCACGTGGGCGTCTTTGCTGTCAAAGAGGACTGTGATGTATATCAGTTTTTTCTCCGCGTCGTCGGTGTACCCCGTAAGCTCGACGCCGGGCAGCCCGTCGAAGTTTACTGTGGCCTCCGAACCTATCGTTATAAGCGCGTTCTTATCAACGTCGTGCATCTTTTCGCGCGCGAAAGCCAGCCGCTGTTCGTGAGTCAGAGCGCGAACGCCGCGCGAACGCGATACGACAAAGAGCGCTCCGTCGGGGCTTTTCGTCGGCAGCTTGCCGTCCTTTGTGTAGACGAAAGCTCCGTCGGCTATCCCGGCCTGCTTCATCGTCGTTCCTGCCACGTTGATGTTACCCAGCGGAGCGGAATCCATAGTCTTGCCCGTCCACGTATCCCAACACAGGGACTTTATCATTTTGAGGACGGATTCGGCGCAAGGTGAGTCCTTTGAGTCGTAAGAGCCGTTGACCATCCAGGAGTTCTCGCCTCTGTCGATTATCATCACCCATTTCCCGAGCGCGGCGCCCTTCGTCTTCTGGAACATTCTGAAGAGCGTGGCGCGTGAACCGTTGATGATGAACTCAACGCTGTCTTTAGCGTCCATGCCGGACTTCTTCAATTTCTCCGAGCTGAAGCCCTCAATTACCTTATCGTAGCCCAGACGTATCTGCGCGGCCTTGAACTCTACTTTTTTTACTTTGTCCACGCATCCGTCCGCGATCTTCTCAAAGTCAAAACCGTCCTCCGGTTTTAAAAAGAGGGGCAGTCCAAAGAGTCCCTTGTGCTCGCTGGTCTTTGTGTTGTTTATGACGGTCGGCGCGGCCGCGTGCGCCGCAAAGGGCGCGAGCACGAGCGTCAGGATCGCTGCGGCGAAGAGCGCGGCGGTTTTGAAGCTCATGCTAATCGACTCCCGTGTCTTTTGACGTATCGTCCGAACCGCCCAGCCCGGGCAGCGCTTTGCCTAGGTCGTCAAAACCGGGGATCATCTTCCTGAAGAGGTCTTTGATGAACCCTTTGACCGCTCCGACCTGCATGTCGCCCGTGAGTTTGTCGGCGTACTCTATTGACTCCGGCGTGTTTATATCGCGGAGGGCGCGTATTTGCTTCTCCGCGGTCTTATAGTCTTTGGTCTTTATGCAGAGTCTTCCTAGCGTGTAGCGGTCTTTCGCGTTACCCGGCTCGAGCTTGAGCAGCTTCTCATAATATCCGCTTGCCGCGTCTTCGTCTCCCATGCCGATGGCGGACTCGGCGAGCCCTCTGAGTATGTCCGCGCGCGGACGGATGCTGAGCTTGTTCGCCTTGCCGTACGCCTCGTACGCCGCGCTGTAATCGTGCGACCTGAGCAGGGAATCCCCCTGCGAGAGGTATCTGTTCTTCATCGTCTCGCATACGAGGTAGCCCGTGGCGCACAATACCGCCAATACAATAAAGGATACTAGGTACGTGCTGAATTTTCCTGAACGTTTACACATGTCGATGCCTCCCTAAAAATCTGCGTCCGTGGGCAGCGGGGCCCAGTTGTATCTGACTAGCCGGAGCATTTTGTCCGTGCGCCTCAGAATATGTATCCCGCAAAATCCCATGGCGTAAAAAAACATGTCGTTCAACTCAAAATCAAAGTGTCTGCACATCAGCGTCCATATCACTCCGCCGTGCGCGACTATCAAGATGTTGCCGGAAGCGTTCTCGGATAATATCTTATCAAACGCTTCGCCCGCGCGTTTCTGCACGTCGATGAAGCATTCGCCGTTCGGAGGGGCTACCGCCGCGAACGACGCTCCGCGCTTCTCGAAGAGGTCGACCCAATCGGAACGGACTTCGTCAAAGCTCTTGCCCTCCCAGTCGCCGAGGTTTATCTCGCGCAGCTCCGGGACTATCTCGATTTTATCTTTATACGCCGGGACGGCAAGTTCCGCCGTCCTTCTGGCGCGCGACAGGTCGCTTGAAAAAACTCGGCTGAATTTTATATCCTTTAGATATCCCGCCATTTCCGCCGCGCAGCTCTCTCCCTCTTCCGTGAGCGGGTAGTCCGTGCGTCCGTAGTAGAGCCTGCCTCCATGCGGGAGCTTTGGCTTCCCATGCCTCATCAGAAAAATATTCAATACTTCGCTCATGATATCTCTTCGTCCTCCGCGCTCCACTTCGGCGTCACTATGCAGAGAAATTCCAGCGGAGCGTCTCCGTCGTTGACCACGTACTGCTCCGTCCCCGGCGGGATGACTACAAAGCGCCCCCTCTTCAGCGGTTCCTCTTCGCCGTCGAGAAAAATTTTCCCAGCGCCGTCTATAATAAAGTACAATTCTGTGGATTTTGTGAGTTTATGGGGCAAAGATTTTTTATTTGGATAAATTTTTGCGTGAGATACGGAAAAACTGTCGTAAGGCAGCTTTATATTCGCGGGGTGGAGGACCTCCGCAAGGTCGCACCCGTCGCCCGATGTGAAATGTTCGCACATTTCCGCGTCGCGTATCAAATATTTCACAGCCATCACCCTTCCCAACTTCTTAATTTTAACATCTCGCGTCGTTTTCGCTTATCCGCGCAATCAATTAATATTGACTTTTGGCCTGGAAGTTGATATAAGGATATGCATAAATTGCTGATTTAGTATATTTTTTCAGAAACTATATCAGTTCGGGAGGGACTCGGCGAATGGCGAAAGCAAATGGGCGTTCCTTATCGAGAATATGCCGCGCGATGCTTGCTATGCTTGTGATCATGGCGACCGCGTCATACTCCTGCGCGCTCGGAGCTTCCGACGGAGGCTCGCTCTTCTTTCTGACCAACGGCAATTCAGCCGGCAGCTCTTCCAGTACCTCTGGCACGATCGCGCCCTGCTCCGAAGGGCTGACTTCATCCGTCTCGGTCGAGGCAAACACGCTTTCAAGGCTGAGGGCGAGATCCGCCAACCGCCACGACGCGGCGGAGTGCGCGTTCACGGAATGGCTTGACGGCAGCGACCTTCAGCTTTTAGATTTTCTTGCAAAAAGACAGCTTCCACAGTTCACATCAGCAAACTGCATAGATACCACCCATAGACGAGAGTAATCCCCTGCTTCTCCTCCAATCCATATTTAGATAAGCCCCTCTTAGGGGTGAATAGTCGTTGTTTATCATTTGGTTTTTTGGAAGGATGGCATCGTGATCATGTATACCTATAACCTAACGCCTCTTGGCCGGGAGGCAAAATAAATGGATCTTTATATAGCGGCCCTAAAGGGCGTCATAGAACAGTCCGGTTTCATAGCGCTGACCTCGGGCAACATAATAATGCTCCTGGTCTCGTTCGTACTGTTGTACCTCGCGATAATCAAAGATTTTGAACCGCTCCTGCTTCTTCCGATAGCTTTCGGGTGTCTGCTCGTAAATCTTCCGCTGTCGGGGATAGTAGATTCGGGTGGATTTCTGTACTTCGTCAAGATCGGGATAGACCATGAACTATATCCGATAATAATATTCATGGGCATAGGAGCTCTTACGGACTTCGGGCCTCTGCTCGCAAATCCAATAACGTTCCTGCTCGGGGCCGCCGCGCAGCTTGGAGTTTTCGTAGCGGTCATCGGAGCTATGATGATGGGCTTCACGATCCAGCAGGCCGCCGGAATAGGCATCATCGGCGGAGCAGACGGCCCGACCGCCATCTATCTCTGCGCAAAGCTCGCGAAGGAGATACTCCCTGCCGTCGCGGTCGCTGCGTACAGCTACATGTCGCTCGTCCCTCTTATCCAGCCGCCGGTCATTAAACTGCTGACGACGAAAGAGGACCGGGCGATAAAGATGGAGCAGCTTCGTCCGATATCCCGCGCGGAGAGAGTGCTCTTCCCGATAATCTCCACGATAGCCTGCGGGCTCGTGCTGCCTCCGGCTGTTCCGCTCATTGGGATGCTCATGTTCGGCAACCTGCTGCGCGAATGCGGATGCACGGAACGCCTGAGCCAAGCCGCTCAGAACGAAGTGCTCAACGCAACGACGATATTCCTCGGCATCTCCGTCGGGGCGACGATGAGCGCCGACTCCTTCCTCAGAGCTGAGACGATAAAGATAATCGTGCTCGGATTGGTCGCGTTCATATTCAGCACCGCCGGAGGAGTTATCTTTGGACAGGTCATGAAAGTCATGACGCGCAGGCGCATCAACCCAATCATCGGCGCCGCCGGAGTCTCGGCCGTCCCGATGGCCGCCCGCGTCTGCCAGAAGGTAGTACAGAAGGAATTTCCAGGCTCGTATATCCTCATGCACGCCATGGGGCCTAACGTCGCCGGAGTTATCGGCACGGCTGTCGCAGCGGGAGCGATGCTCACGCTGCTGACAAAGTAGCGCGGCAAATCAACACAAATATAAATTAACGGCGCAAAGGGGGGAATAAAAATGTTGACGTTTCTTATAGCTCTAGCCTCACTGATACTTGGCTACGTATTCTACGGCGCGTTCGTCGAAAAAATATTCGCGCCCGACGACAGAGAAACTCCCGCCGTCGCTCATCCTGACGACGTAGATTTCGTTCCCATGGAACCATGGAGGATATTCCTGATCCAAGTCCTGAACATCGCCGGTCTCAGCCCTATCTTCGGAGCTCTCTCGGGAGCCCTGTGGGGGCCAGCGGTGTACTTCTGGATAGTCTTCGGCGCTATTTTTGCCGGAGCCGTCCACGATTACCTCTCAGGAATGATCTCGGAGCGCAACAACGGAGCCAGCATCTCTGAGACCGTCGGCATTTACCTCGGCCCGTCTGTCAAGACGGCCGCGCGCGTATTCACAGTCGTCATGCTGGTCCTAGTTGGGACCACGTTCTCCACGAGCCCCGCCGAATTTCTGGCGATGATCTCACCGTCGTCGAGCCTGGATGTAAACTTCTGGTTGGTAGTGATATTGACCTACTACTTCCTCGCGACGCTGCTGCCGATAGACAAGCTAATCGGCAACCTCTACCCATTGTTCGGCGCAGCGCTGCTCGTCATGTGCGTCGGCGTCGGAGGCGGGATCTTCATCAATGGCTGCGATATGCCGGAGATATGGGACAATTTCGCAAACCTGCATCCGAACGGGCTGCCCATATGGCCGCTGATGTTCGTCACCGTATCGTGCGGCGCAATATCGGGATTTCACGCGACACAGTCTCCAATAATGGCGAGATGTATCACGTCCGAGAGGCAGGGCCGCAGGATATTCTACGGGGCGATGATTGCCGAGGGCGTCGTGGCGCTCGTGTGGGCCGCGGCAGGAGTAAGCGTCTACAACGGAACTGGCGGACTGCTGACAGCGATGAACGCGGGTGGGCTTTCAAACCTGGTCTACGAGATATGCGTAAAGCTGCTCGGCCCAATTGGAGGCGAGCTGGCTCTGCTGGGCGTGGTGGCGTGTCCGATAACCTCGGGCGACACTGCGTTCCGCTCCGCGCGCCTCACGGTCGCCGACTGGTACAAGATAGACCAGAAATCAAACGGCAAACGGCTCATGCTGACAATGCCGCTTTTGATGGCGGGAGCCGCGCTTTCACAGTTTAACTTCCAGATAATCTGGCGCTACTTCGCGTGGTCAAATCAGACGCTCGCAATGATAGTGCTCTGGTCGGCGGCGGTCTATATGGCGCGGCATAAGATGAACTTCTGGGTGGCGGCGATACCGGCTGTGTTTTTATCCGCCGTCTCATGCACATACATCCTCGTCGCGGGCGAGGGCTTCAGCCCTGCGATCGCGCGGATGCTATGCGACGGAGCTCAGCCGGAGGGGGCGAACCTGTTGGAGGTCGCTTCGTCCGTGGCTTACCCGGTCGGGATAATTTTCGCGGCGATGTGTTTCATCGTCTTCTACTATAAATCAGTACGACCGATGAGAGAGAGTTTTTAACAAGGGCGGCGGGGCCGTGTGATCTGCGCGGCCGCCTCCGCCAAAATCAAAAGCAAATTGCTTTAACCTTATTGACTTTCCGACGGGAAATAGTTATAAGGAAAATGCGGACAGCGGGTTTTGAGTAATGACGATTACTTTTACTTGTTTTGGAAGGTGGTTGTTCAAATGAAACTTAGAATTCTGCTAGTATTCTCACTAATTTCTTCGCTTATCTGCTCCGTTCCGGCCGAGGCCGCGGACGGCTCGCAGATATCCACCGCCGCCGTAGGCGCGATGGTCGTAGGCGTCGGCATTCTCGCCGTGCTTATGAAGAAATTTATGGAGTAGTCGCGCCCGGGAGGCAAAGATGTCGGCATCCAGCAAAAGAAAGGGACTGTTAAAATTCTTCTTAGTCATGGCGATCGTCATGGCGACAGTTTCGTGCGCCTGCGCGTCAGCCCTGCTTGAACCGAACGTCGTGCCTCAGACAAAGGAGACCTGCGACAGCGCGAACAGCCATGGAGACACACAGCTTGCCGCGTCGACAGAGTACTCCGCGTTTTGCGGACCCGCGGCTCAAAGGGACGAACACCTCAAACGCTTCTCCTCGGCCTGCTCCGTCCCTCAGTCACAAGCCGCGTCGCTCCTGTCTTTCACCGGATCTATCGCGCAGTGCGCGCAGGCGGAACATGCCCGCGTCACATTCGTATGCGTCAGCGCGACACACAGACGAGAATAATCCGCACAATCCCCCTCTGTTAAAAACCCCAATATACTTAATTACAGAAAGCTGCCCCGTTAGTAACGGAGCCTGCGCCGTTGTCCGCTTATGAACCGCGCAGCGCGGCCATTGTCCGCGTGATAGAAGAACTATGAAAGGACAAAGATAAAAATGCAAAATATAACTATACCGATAGGGACCGTTTTCAACGGCCCGACAGGAGCTCTCGTGATGTCGCTGATAAGCCTCAGCATCGTCTTTCTGGTCTGCATAGGGCTGGTGCTCATAATGGACGCCACCCGCGGAATAGCCCAGATGATAGACAGGAGAAACGCCAACAGGACCCCCGGCAAATAACCAACAGCCGAGGAGCAATAAAGAAGCCCGTGGAGGATTTTCCACGGGCTTCGATTTTGCTTTCACGCCTTGCTATATAAAATCACTTCGCTTCACCGCTTTTTACACATTTCGTATAGAAAAGCGCGAGGCATGCCAGCGCGAATACTATCCCAATTGGATACGCCACCTTAGCGGCAATCATTATCGAGTTCGCTCCCTCGGGCAGAGTCCCGCCGCTGAGCATCCGCGCGATCATCGGGCCAAAACCCTCTCCGGCCACGAGGATATACGTACATGAGACGGCCGACATAAATGTCGCAGGAATGGCGGTTATCCAGAAGTTAGAGCGGTTTTTCGCCATATACGACGCGGCCGCCCAAAGAGCTAACATAGCGAGCGTCTGGTTCGACCATGAGAAATAACGCCAGATTATCGAGAAGTCGACGCTTGTCGCTAAAAAAGCTCCTACCGCAAGCAACGCTGCCGAGAGCGTTAGACGCTTCGGGATCGGCTTCTGGTCAATCTTGAACCAATCGGCGATAGTCAAACGCGCGGAACGGAACGCCGTATCGCCGGAGGTTATCGGGCAGGCGATGACGCCGAGCATGGCGAGCACCATGCCTGTTTTGCCCATCGTGCTGGAACAGACGTTGTAGACGATACCCGCGACGCCGTTATAAGTTTTAAACGCTTCGGCAAGTCCGGCCGTGCCGTTGTAAACACTGACACCCGCAGCCGCCCATACGAGGGCGATGACGCCTTCCGCGACCATCGCACCGTAGAAAGCTTTGCGGCCTTGCCTTTCAGACGTGAGACAGCGCGCCATCATCGGAGACTGCGTCGAATGGAAGCCGGATATGGCCCCACATGCGACTGTTATGAACATCAGTGGCCAAATCGGAAGGCCCTTCGGGTGTAAATTTGCAAAACTGTCCCACATCTCGGGCATCGGGTAGCCCTCGAAGAGAAGTCCTCCGCCAACACCGAGACACATGACGATAAGAGCGATGCCAAACAGCGGATAGAGGTTACCGATGAGCTTGTCTATTGGCAGCAGCGTCGCGAGGAAGTAGTAAATAAGAATTACCGTGAGCCAGAAACTGGCGTCGAGCTTCTCAGGCGTGAGCATAGCCAAAAGTCCGGCAGGGCCGGTGGCGAAGACCGTACCTACGAGTATGAGCAGCACGACCGAGAAGACGCGCATGACTGTCTTCATCGTCGGGCCGAGATACATGCCGACAACTTCTGAGATACTTCCGCCGTCATTGCGTTCAGACAACATGCCTGAATAATAATCGTGGACGGCTCCGGCAAATATAGTGCCGAAGACTATCCAGAAGTAGACCACCGGGCCCCACAGAGCTCCCTGGATGGCCCCGAATATCGGGCCAAGCCCCGCGATGTTAAGGACTTGGATAAGGAATATTTTCCATAGAGGCATTGGACAGTAGTCTACTCCGTCCGGATGGGCTACGGCTGGCGTCTGTCTGTCGTCGGGATGGAACACGCCTTCGACGAAGGCCCCGTAGAACACATAGCCTAAGATAAGCATTACAAGCGCGATAAGAAACGTAAACATGACACTACCTCCCTTGATCGATGTATAAAAATGTGCAAGCTGTATTGCTACATAAAATTATACTGCGTTTTTAATTTTGTACATCGGTAAGCAAGGGTTTTTTTCAAATTGTTTACGAATGTAATCGTGTATCAATTTTATCGCGATTGTTTCGAAAGAAGTCGGAATATTGCTTTGTATATAATAAGTTGAATTATTAAAAAGGACGGGATCCTCGCCTATTCTGCGAAGCGCGCCTCCGGCGTGCGGAGCCAGCGTATTATCCTTATCAAAAAGAGGCACGCAAGCAGCCCTCCGCAGATGTCGCCAACCGGGAAGGAGAGCCATACCCCATTGAGGCCGAGGAATCTTGGCAGGAAGAACACAGGGAGGAACATGAAGAACACCTGGCGCAGCAGCGAGAGCAGGAGCGATTCCTTCGCCTTGCCAAGCCCTTGGAGCGCGGCGTTCGTAACAACGGGCAGCGCGAAAAAGACTATCCCGAGGTAGCTCATGCGGATGCCGGGGACCGTGACGGCGATAAGCTCCGGGTCGCTCGTAAACATCCTCACGAACAGCGACGTGAATATCTCGGCGACTAAAAAGCTTACAACATAGAAGCCTGTCGCGAGTTTCAGCGCGTATTTAAGGGTGTGTATCACACGCCCAGGCTTGCCAGCCCCGTAATTATAGCCGACTATCGGCTGCGCGGCCTCGCCTATCGCGAGCGCGGGCAGGAAAATCATAGAGTCGAGGCTGAAAAATATTCCCAGCGCCGAGAGTGCTATGTCTCCGCCATAGAGTTTTATCATCTGGTTCATCACCGCCATGTACGCGACGAAGGAGAGCTCGACGATAAACGGCGCGGAGCCGACGGAGCAGATGCGTTTGACGACGCTGAACTTCGGGCGCAGTATGTAATAGAGGCGGATGCGCAGCGGAGACTCCTTCATGAAGAAGTACGCTAGCCCCATCGCCGTAGCGAGCGACTGCGCGACGACCGTGCCAAGCGCCGCCCCTTCGACGCCCATCCCCATCTTCAATATAAATAGCGCGTCGAGCGCGACGTTCGACAGAGCGCCGAGCATCTGCGTGCCCATCGCGTAGCGCGGGCTTCCGCAGGCGCGGATGAACGAATTGAGCCCTCCGCCCATGAGGGCAAACGGGCCGCCGATGAGGATTATCCTCAGGTACGCGCGCGCGACTGGAAGGACGGCCTCGCTCGCGCCAGAGTAAAAGAGCAGGGTGTCGATGCCTGTGAAAGCCATAGCTATCCCGACCGCGCCGACAAGAGAGAGCATCGCCACCGCGTGGGCAAGGGCCTGTTCGGCCTTATGATGCTTCTCTGCGCCGCGAAGTATCGACACGCGCGACGCGCCGCCGACGCTTATCAGCAGTGTGCAGGCGAACATCAAAAGCATCGTCGGGAACGACGTGCTGATCGCGGCCAGCCCGACTGGGCCGACCGCGTGGCCGACGAATATCCTGTCGACGATATTGTACACAGCCCCGGCGAGCATCCCGAGAACCGCGGGAAGCGCGAAGCTGGCTATAAGTTTTGGGATGCGCTCCGTCCCCATGTCGAGGGCGGGGCCTTCGGAAAATTTTATGACTTTCATTCCTTTCATAATAGACGAAAGACACTATAGCATATATGAATATTTTTGTTGCGTGATTACGCGGCTGATGTTTTTTCTTTAATCTTCGTACAAATCCCGTATTGTGTGAAAACAATCACAAGCGTATAGTTTATAATGTGTTTATGAGCAATATCATATCCGCATAGATTTTGCGGCGGGAGGCGCCAGCATGGTGAATGTTACGGTTTGTGTCGGCAGTTCGTGCCATCTAAAGGGCGCGGGGAATGTCGTGAAAGTTTTTCAATCCGCGATATCGGAGCGCGGGGCAGAAGACACAGTCTCTCTCAACGGCTCTTTCTGCATGGGAGAGTGCATACACGAGGGAGTGTCCGTCAAGATAGACGGGGAGCTGTTCT
>JAUNSQ010000182.1 GCA_030539135.1 Synergistaceae bacterium
GTCGTTCCAGCTGCGCTCGTAGCCCGTGAACTCGCACTTCCAGTCCGTCCAGTTCGCTATGCTGCTGATGTAGTCATAGCCGTAGCCGCTCTTGTGTCCGTTTTTGTCCATCATGTGATAACCGGGGAACGCGAAGAAGCCAACGCGGACGACCTTGCCCGCGGCACAGCAAACAGAAGGCGCGGCAAAAAGCGCGATAAGCGCCGCCGCCGCAAGAGTGCGTAATATGCGCGAACATCTCAGAGAGCTCTTCATTGTGGACTCCTCCGAGTCAATGGCTAAATGTGCCTGCTTCCCCCGACCATATTGCCCGTTTTTTTTCGTTGCAGTCCGCATATCTCACTATTTGCTAATCACGAATTTATGTAATGGATAATATATCAACGGACCGGCTATTTGTCAAAACAAAAATTCGCGGCCGTGGCAAATATTTTCATGGCCCACACAGCAGAAGAGGAAGGGCGCGCGCCCTTCCTCCTTCGCAAAATACGAACGCGCTTCAAGCCTGTGTCAGGCTTTGAGCCGTTCCTCGTAGAACATTATGCAGAGGCTGATTCTTGACGAAGTGTTCGTCTTTTCGTAAATCTCCGCCAGGTGCCGCTGAAAGACGCGCTCTGATATCCCCATCTCCTCCGCTAATTCAACGTTGCGCCTGTCCGTCCGCAGGACGTTTTTCAAAATTTGCGTCTCCTTGTCGGTAAGGCCGTGGAACTCTGAAAAAACGGGGATATATTCGTCAGTGCTGACAGACCTTGACTCGCCTTCAGAAGCGGACTCCTTCTTCATGAAGAACATGATTATCGTAAGGCACGCCATAACCGTTATTGTCAGCGCTGTGAACTGAATGCCGAACCTTTTGAACACGTCTGTGAGCGGAACGGAGACAAGCGCCGCGCTCACGAGATATATAACGTGCCCCATGCCCGCCCAGAGCGTCGGGCGCTGAGTCTTCAGCGTAAGGTCTGTAAACGTGACTGTGAGAAAGGCCAGATAAAAGCCGGAAATAAACGAGATTAGCATGAGGGCTTCCTGAACATACTGCGGAACTGCGAGGCACACGGCGGCCATAATGCAGACGAGAAGAGCTCCGAGCGCGCTGTATTCCACGTAAGAGCGGTTGCGGATATCCGCGAGCAGCCCTGCTAGCAGCAGCCCCGCCAGAAAGAACAGATAAAGCCGCCGCCCATCGATTGCGACTGCGGAGCTCAGCGCCATGCCAATTGCAATGCTGACATACATGCCGATGATAATTGAAATAGTGACAAGAATGCCAAGAACGACGTATCCGTTATGGCTTTTCAGCAGGCTGGAATAGTCCTCCGGGCCGGCTATGTCATAGAGCATATCGCGAGGGGCGGGCCCCGCGAAGACCGCTATAAGCGTGGCGTAAGCGGCCACGAGCGCGCAGACTATTACTGTCAGGCTCGCGTGGTAGTGCAGCGCGCCCTGTATGGCCACGGCGCAGCACAAAGCGCCGGACGTGATAACGCCAACGTGCTTGCTGCCATCGACAAATATGGCGTTATGGTAGTGTATGCCGTCCGCGACGTAACCGCACACAACCGCGGCTACAGCCGAAGCCGCGATAAAGGCAAATATGTTGCCTGTCACTGTGACGACCGCTATGGAGAGCGCAAAGAGCAAAATAAAACACCCAAACAGCTTGCGCTTCTCTGTGCAGGTCTGACCAAGGTACGACAGCCTGTGGTAGAGGAAAAAGCCAACAACGGTCATGAGGTAGATAAACGACTGCATTGGAATAACATACTCCGCGCCAATAACGGCAATGGTGCGCCTCGCGATAATCATAGCGGAAAGGCACATGATAAGAATATGGGCCCCATACAGAGCCCCAGTCCTTAAAACATATATGGCAAACCTTGAACCGCTCAAAGAATCAGGCGTCTGTGTCACTAAGCACAGCTCCAATGCGCAATGTAATTTTGTACCGTAAAGTATTTTGAACCGACAGCCCGACATTTGTCAAGTGAATCAGGATGCTGATGTTTGTCAAACGACGCAGATCGAAAAACAGCAGAAAATATTCGAGCAAGTTAAATTTATTATAAATTAAGAGTGAAATTGTCCCGAAATCGCAAAACTGGCACCTACATGACCCCCAAATTGGCACCTGCATGGCCTGTTCAACAGCAACGGTCTATGCCAATATTTGAAAAACATTACGAAAGTCGAGGTGTTGCTATGTTTGATATGTAGTATCGCGCACTGTTGAAAGAAAGCATCATGGCTTTGCTGTAAGAATAATTCAGGAGGTGCAAATTGAATGAAGAAGTTTCTAGCTGTACTTTTTATGTTAGTGTTTAGCGTAGTTCTCATATCTTCAACATTTGCGGCATCGGACGTATGGGATGGAAAGAGTGTAAAAGAAATCAAACCATACCAGGACTATCTGAATCGTAAGTCATACAATATTACAAGCGCTGCCGAACTTGCTTGGGTGGCAAAAATGGTAAATGAAGGAACGACGTTTAAAGATTGTCGTTTCCGTTTGCGCCGTGATATTGACCTGGGTAACCATGAATGGACGCCTATCGGAAATGCACCTGTATATTTCGAAGAAGACCCCGACGATGATGGCACGATGTATTACGATCCGATAACATCGGGTGTGAAGTGGTAAGCTAAAACTGGACACATAGGGGGTATAAAATGGGCATTGAGCA
>JAUNSQ010000040.1 GCA_030539135.1 Synergistaceae bacterium
ATAAAGATGATTGAAAAGGGTGCCGACCTGAACATCAAAGACAAACACAGAGTAACGCCCGTCATGGGCGCTGCAAGGTGCAGTAAGGGCATAGCGTTAAAGATGTTGCTCGATAGAGGCGTCGATATAAATTGCAGAGATACACTGGGCGGCTACATGGCCATACATGAAGCCGTGGAACAGGACTGCACTGAGAACGTGAAGCTCCTTGTTAAAGCTGGAGCAGACGTCAACGCTTTTGATAGCGGTGGAAGCAGTCCACTGGCACTTGCCTTGGATGAGAAGAATTTCGCTATGGCAAAACTATTGCTGGACGCCGGCGCTAAGCTTGCGGGTGTTGCTGAAAGCCTTCTTACAGACGAGATCCGCGAATATATTCCCGACAGAAAGAGGCTCGAAGCCGCTGCACCGAATGTCCGGCAGGTCTAAATACCTTGTTCATAAGAATATCATAGTAAAAAGAAAATTGACAAATATATTATTATATATATAATAAATAATGATAATAAAAGGACGAATAGTATTAAGACATCGTCCATCACACATGAAATTAAAGCAGATTGATACGATGTATCAGTCTGCTTTTTTTATGTTTAATGTCATTTTGTGTAGACCAATTAAAGCAGTTCGATGGAAAGGCTGTTTGGATTTGAATTGCGGTATTATCCAGACAAATCAAAATTTGCCTATTTCACTTTTGACGGCTTTTTATTCAACTTTAGTATGATGCCATTTTGTTTTGCCACAGCTTCGAAACACTCGACTGCGACGGAGGCTTTCTCCTTAACAGTTGTTTCTCGGGTAATCCGTTTCTTTATCTGTTGCACTACATTTTCGCTGTCTATTAGATCCAACAGATTGACGGCAAGGCAAAAGAACGTCTTTTTGCGTCCGTCATTGTAATTTTCAAGAAGATATTTCAGTATCTGCGATTTCTTTTCAAGCTCAAAACGGTACTCATCAATACCCAGCTTTTCCATTTTTGCCATGTCCGAAATTTGATTTCGATGAGTAATAAACGAATCAAACTCTGTGATACCGTCATATTTCGAACATGGATATGTTTCACATTCTGAACAATATTTAAAGCCGCCGTGCTTGATACTGCACCTTGCAATAGAACAACCTTGATTGCCGTTGCCTCCGCCGCATCCGGGACAATGGCCGTCGATCTTCATTGAGCAAATGGCACAATTTAGTCCGCAAAGTGAAAAGGACAAATCGCTCCTGTCAAAATAATTCACCAGCCTGCCTCCTAAAATACAGGTTTGCCTCTACAAAATAAATGTAATTTATCCTTACTGATTTCGCGGCCTTTGTCTCATATTTAGATATGCAGTCTGCCCACGCTATTCCTTTAAATCGATCTCTCCGCGTTCATACTTCTCAAGCCAAATTTCCAAGAGAGTGGCGATATTGTCCGCGAACTCCTTATCTGTTTGGGCCTCTTTCTTTTTCAGCTCTTCCAGCACGCCGAACGAGAACGACTCCCATCCGTATTCGCTGCACTCGCGCAGCATTGCCGGCTCGGGGGGCCCCTTCATTTTCAGGGAAAACATGACCTTGTTTCTTGTCCCCTCAATATCCGTAGTCGACCTTATCCATATGCGCTGATTGCCGCTGCATTTTACATAATAGATCCCGCCTGTTACAGTTCGATTTTTGTAAGCGCTCTGAAGCCCTTTTCTTTTTCCCTTATCCATTTATCTCACCTCGCGTACTTCCATAGCTCAGGGATTTATCGACTTCTCTAACAAGACGTTCTCTCTTGACATATATGTATCTTACACCTTTGGCTGTGCTCAGGATACTGTTAGATTAGCCTTTAACAGTAGGATGATTTTCTTCTATCGTTCAAAGGACCTATCGACGTGCGCGGAATATCTGCCAATAATGATTTTTGTTTTAGCAATAGGATGCGGGACGTTCTCCTCAGCATAGCGCCCTATCTCTACGATTCGAGCTTCCCCGGTTCTGCCATCAAGACCTACAGGGACTTCCACGATATCCCCGACCTTTAATGTCTCATCGTTTGTGCGGTAATAGTATGATTTACTTCTGTCATTGAAAACTACGCTGCAATAGATATATTTGTCCTTACTGATTTTACGCCCATCGTAAAATGACGGATCAAGGATTTCTTCATCACTATATGTTCGTAAAAATTCTTTTACCAAAGCGGCAAAACGAGGAAAATCTGATGGAAGTCCATTCCTATCGAACGTACCTGATAATATTTTGTTTTCGCTATTTCTATACTCGACTGTGATCTTATATTCTTTTATTTCATATTTGTCGCCGGCGCTGTCAGTCGAACCGCCTCTTGTACAAGCAAATAGCCACTTTGCGTTAAAACTATCCAGCAGTGTTGATACTTCCTCTGCTGAATGGTACGTCCGCGAGACATGGCAATCTTTGGAGAAGTCCAGAGTATGCTCCAGCGACTCAGCTTTTCTGTCTATTATGATATGTTCGGAGTAATCCCTGATCGCATAATTAGTAGCCCCATCTCGCGAAATGGAACGCGGACCTAAATCGGTAATGCGGCGGTAATCTATCGTTATCTTTTCTATTACATCGTTGTCCTTATATTCCATGATGCGTGCCCTCCCGTCATGATAATAGATATTTCTCTAGTTTTATTATATTCAGGAACGCGTCACGTTAGGTGTAATGAAATTATTTCTCGAATACTTTAATAAAGCTGTCAAGAACGGTACTTCGCTATAGTAGATGTTGTGGGTGAGTTGACGACATCCTGTAGTCAACTGATGTGTCGTCACAATTATATTCTCTCGTAAATATTTGTGTCCTCTGTTATATAATTATGCTGTGCATTTATTATCATATTCCCGAGCGCACCCGGACGATTACAGACGTTCTGGCGAAGATATAGGAAGGTGTGAACGAGATGCCGAACAAACCGCCTTATACCATAACAGAGAAAGCCGCCGATTACTTGGCGAAAATTGTTGAAACAGTAACGAGGCTTGAATACGGCACGGGCTTTAAGCGTGACATCCGCTTGCACTGCGAGAACCGTGTTAGGACGATCCACTCTTCCCTTGCCATTGAAGGAAATTCTCTCACGCTTGGAGAAGTGACAGACGTTATTGAGGGAAGGGTCGTCGCTGGGAAGCAGGCGGATATTAAAGAGGTTAAGAACGCTTACGAGGCGTATGACAATATCATAACCTTCGACCCCTATGTTGTGGAGGATTTTCTGAAAGCCCACAGGCTGATGACGGATGGCCTTGTCAAAGAGTCTGGCAGGTTTCGCAGCAAGGACGTGGGCGTTTTTGACGGAGACGTTGCGGTGCATATAGGTGCGAGGCCACAATTTGTCCCCGACCTGATAAAGGATTTGTTCGACTGGGCAAAACAATCAGAACTCCATCCTGTGCTGAAAAGCGCTATTCTGCATTATGAAATCGAAACTATTCATCCGTTTGCGGATGGCAATGGGCGCATTGGACGGCTCTGGCAAACGCTTCTCCTTGCAAAATGGAATGCTATTTTCGCGTGGATTCCGATGGAGTCTGTACTATACGAGAAGAGGTCTCAATACTACCTCGCGATCGAGAATGCAAGAAAAGCAGACGACTCCGGGGCATTTATCGAATTTACTCTTTCAGCGGTTTTGGACACCATCGCCGACCAAGAAAAGCACCAAGTTCAGCACCAAGAAAAGCACCAAGTCGATGTGAGCGATACTCAGATAAGGGTCTTAAAGGCGCTCAAAGATAGAACGCTGTCGCGCAAAGAAATTTTCACGGCGATTGGAAAGAACGGAGATTCCCGAGCGTTCAAAAGGCATATTGCCCCGCTCGTCGAGACGGGCCTGATAGAGATGACCGTCCCCGGTAAGCTGAACAGCAGACTGCAGAAGTATAGACTGACGAAGAGCGGCAGGGTGTTCACCGACAAGAAATAAATATATAGATCATCTTTTTCATAACATCTAACCTGACGCCCATATATGTAAAATAATGTTGTTTGATCAGTCGCGCAACAGATACGGCTGGGTGCGTTATATCCAAAATAGAACGAACAGCATCGGGAGGGATATGTTTGCGGATGAAGACTTACTATTACATTTCCGAGTGCGCCGAGACGTTTGCAAAGTTCTATGACACGAACGGCGAGAATGGAATTTTTATAATCCCTTCGGCGCTGGATAAAGAGCAAATGCTGAGGCTCGTTTCCAGGGACGGCTCGTTCTTCGGCCCGCGCCCGCAGATATTGACGCTGGGCGAGCTTTACCGCAAACTGGCTGAGGCCGCGGATGTCGCTCCACGCCGCGTCATTGACCCGCCCGACCATTCTCTTATCATAAGCTACGTCCTTTCGCAGTACCTCGAAGACGCGCGAACTAACGGGCTTGAGCTTCCGGCTGGCGTGGCCCACGCGGGGTTTGTCTCCGTGCTTGGCGATAATATCAAAAACATGCTTGCCGAGGACGTGACGCCGAAGTATCTCAAGGAAAAACTTGCCGTTGACGACGATAATGAGAAGCCGTCGCCGGAGGCGATACTCTTCGATAATTACGCGCGATATATAGATTACCTAGATGGAAACGGCATCGCTGACGCCGCGCAGATACCCTCGCTGACATGTGAGCTGCTTAACGTGCCAGAGGCTGCGGCTTTTGTCAAAGAGCATAGGTTTATGATTGTCGGCTTCCTGTCGTTCACTGGCTCGCAGCTGAAGCTGATAAGAGCCCTCGACGACGCAGCCGAGTGCTCTTATGTACTGCCCGAGACGGGGCTTGATGATTTTCATGACGCGATAAAACAAATCGGCGAGGACTATTCGGACAGGCCAAAATGGGACGCGAAAATTGCTAAACTGTCCGCCAGCAACACGCGGCTCGAATATGACTCGGTGGCGCGCGAGCTTGCGTTGTGGGCTTCGGACGGGACTCACGTCGACGATGAAAAGGAGTCGAAGCTCTCTCTGCTCGGGGATCTAAAAGATTACGGCGACGTAGGCATCCTTGTACCGGAGGGCGCTTTGCCTCTGCTTACGCATTCGCTTGCCAGATACAAGATCCCATACAACGTACAGGTGCGCGGCGCTGTAGGCAAGACGTTGCTAGGCCAGCTCCCGCGCGTGATATGGAGCGCGTATGCCTCCGGCTGGGGGGCAAAGGAGACGGCGTTTATGCTTGCTGACCCACTGCTCAGGCGCGAGCCGTTCGCGGCGGACAAGTACGCTGAGAAATTTCTTGAGGGCTGCGATGCGTGGACGAAGGAGCTTCCAAGGACGCAAAGGGAGCTTTTTGAAAAGATAGGAGAGCTCTGCGCAAAGATTTCAAATGGCGGCGCCCTCTCGGATATTTTGAGCGTATGGCGCGCATTTTTGAGAGAGCTTGACGTGGCGGAGGTCGCGGCGACGTGCGCCGGCGAGAATATTTCGGCGGACGAAGTCGTAAAAGATATCACATCCGCGCTTGCCGAACTCGACAAAAAAATAAACGTCTTAACAGATATGTCGCGAGACATCGGCGGCGCGTCAAAGGTCGTGTTCGCTGGAGCGAAAGCTATAGACGCGCTCGGCGACTGGGCGCGAACGGCTACGCTCCCTATGCAGCTCTCGCAGAGCCATTCCGCGACGATATACGCGGGGCCGCCGCCGACGCTGACCACGCACAGATATTGGGTAATGATGGATGTGGATTATAATACTTGGCCCGGCAAGCTGCGTGAGTCGCCGTTGCTGTCCGCCGAGAACAAGAAGAGGCTCAACGGGGAAAGGGGAGCCGACGCGCTTGCCCCCGCACCGCACATTCCGGAGCTGTACGAGGAACGGGCGCAGAAGGAGGCCTTGTTCCGCCGCCTGATGGCGACAGGGCGCGACGGAGTTATCATCGCGCGTTCGACGACGGACGCGAATGGCAGACCGGTGGGCGAGTCTCAGTTTGTGCCGAATTTGCTGGAGCAGAACGACAAAGACCGAAAGTGGCGGTTGGCGGCGGAGATAGAATATACTTTTTCAAAAGCTCTGCCGAATGGCGGTGACGTATTCTTCCCCGAGGCTGAGATATCCGTCGCGGAACCTAGATGCGACAGAGGAAGTTTCCCAAGGGAGAGCGAACCGTCATGGCGCGGCGAGCTGACCATTTCGCCAAGCTCGATAGACGACTTTGTCTCATGCCCGTATCTCTATTATTGCAGGCATATCCTCAAATTGCAGACCCCTCGTGTGGGGATATACGACCCGATGAGAGGTGGAAACGTGCTGCATGACGTTTGGAAGGCGGCAATAGCCGATTATGCCGCAAAGCCGCGCAGTTTCGCGCTGCTTGCGGCCTCTTATTTCGATGAAATGTGCAGAGAAAAATATCCAGAGCTTTTGACCGACGCGAGGCTTCGCCGCCACCACGACCGCCTTTTGAAACAGGCAACGGCGTTGGCGGAACGCTTGGACTACATCGAAGATAACACGAAGGGAAAGAAGCTGGAGACGAAAGCGGAAGAGGGCCTTCCAAGCTATGAGATAGACGGCGTTAAGTTCAAGGGGCGCTATGACAGGCTCGACATCTTTGACGAAGGCGTCGTCATCCTAGACTACAAATCCAACAGCGCGGGCAAACACAGGAACGACCTGCAGCTCGCGGCCTATGCCCTGATGCTGATGGAGCGCGAGGAGCAGGACATTCTCGGCTATGCGTGGCTTGGACACGCCGATAACTCCATCTTCGGTTATTTCCGCAGTGATTACAGGGGTATGTATGTCTCGAAGGAAAAATCCGAAACGGATAAGGCTAAAGAAGAGGCGCAGCTCACGAGGAATATCGAACTTGCGAAACAGACGATGACAGAAATGGCGGAGGCTGTGAAGAGCGGCATATACAGGGCGAATTACGGAGCTAAGTATAACGGACAGAGCCGCTGCGCAAAGTGCGAATACCTCACGATATGCCGCAGGCGTGAAGCGCCGTTCTACGAGTTCGAAGAAGATAACGAGGGAGGCGGCGACGATGAGTAACGCCAGAATTGCGGAGATACTCGATGGTTTGATTTCCGACCAGCCCGAGCAAAACAAAGCGATAAAAAGCCTCGCGCCTCTGACCGTCGTAAGCGCCGGGGCTGGAACGGGGAAGACTCAGACGCTTTCTCAGCGCGTCGCGTATCTGCTTGCCTCCGATGAGACATGCGAAATCGAACAGATACTTGTGCTCACGTTCACAGAGAAGGCCGCGCGCGAGATGCAGGATAGGATAAAGAAAACGATATGCGAATGGCACAAGGACAATCAGAGAGAACTTGCGTCATTAAAAAAGGCCATCGACCATATCGACGACGCGTGTATATCGACGCTCCACTCCTTCGCAATGAAGGTCATTCGCGAATCCGGGCTTAATCTTGACCTTGACCCTTCGGCGCAGATCGCCCCGGCCCCTATGGAAGACGTCTGGTGGAAGACGTTCGCCGACGCGCTTGGAACGATGTCATGCGGCGCTCTCAAAAGACTTTTTGACGCCGAGAGCGACGATGGCATGAAGTGGATAAAGAGAATAGACGGCCTATTTGAAGAAGAGGCGTTGAGCGAGCTTGTCTCAGCCTATGACCCGAACACACTTTCTGAGGCGGCAAAAACGGCCTCTGAAAAGCTCGGCAGCCTCGGCAAGACCGCTGAATACCTATTTGACGAGGATATGAGCAAAGACGGAAGCCCGTTGCTGACTGACGTCAAATCGTACCAAGCGAAGATACCCGAGATATGGGGGCTGTGGTGGGATGAGATATTTGCCTTGCCGGATATATGCGAGGAACTTTATAAAGATAAAGCCGCCGCTTTTAATATAAGACTGCGCGAGATACATCAAAATTTCAGCTCCGCCGAGCCGACCGACGAAAATATGCTGGAATTCGTAAAGAAACTTCTAACAGACGGCATCGGCAATCTTCAGGGGACAGGGAACTCTAAGCTCAAGAAAAATATAGACGAGCTGCTGCCCGAGGGAATGACTCTTGGAACGTGGCGCGACGAAGCTAAACTTATACTGTTGATGGCTTCTGCTCCGTCGGACGAGGAGCTCGCCCTGATAGCGATGCTGAACAGGATATGCGCCGTCGGATGGGAGTGCTGGGACAGGCTGCGTCGTCGCGACGGCGTGTTGTCGATGAACGACCTCATCCGCTACGCCGCGGAAGTTCTCGAAAGAGACCCGGCCTATGGCGGACAGTTCAAGCACATTCTTGTGGATGAATTTCAAGATACGGACGGACTGCAGGATAAGATGATACAGTCGCTGTGGCGCGAGGGCGAGAACACCCTCTTTGTCGTCGGCGACCTCAAGCAGTCTATATACCGCTTCCGCCACGCTGACCTCACGATATTTCAGGGATACATCGACATGGCGAAGAACAGCCCGGAAAAGTATTGTTACGTAACGCTGGACAAGAGTTTTAGGACGCGCGGCGTCCTGCTTGAGCGATTCAATAAGATATTCGGCGAGATGTGGGAAGACGGCATAGAAGACAAATCTATGGAATACGAGGAGCTGCGCTGCCCTGAGACGGTAAAGTGGTGGCAGGAGAGAAACAGCTGTCAGATCGACCCCGTCATGCCCTTGTTGATGCCGGTAGAAGAGAGAGAACTTAACGAAACGAAGAAAAAAGACAGCCAATGGGTCAGCGCCGAAAAGCCATCCGACATGAAGGACAGACTCTATGGGAAGATCGCAGAACGTATTAGCGTAATGTGCAGAGATAAAGCAAAGGTCTGGGGCGTTATTGGAAAAGATGACAACGATAAGGATAAATATGGTTTCCGCCCGGTACAGTTAAGGGATTTTGCCTTGCTCGTACCGACGCGCACCGCGTATCCGCTGATTGAGCGCGCGTTTCGGGCCGCTAACCTCCCATTTGTCCTCTGTACGAGCAAGAGTTATTTCACTCGAGGCGAGGTCTCAGACCTGGTTAACCTCATATCGCTGCTGGCCTCGCCTAACAGCTCTGAATATCTCGCGGGCTGGCTTGCTTCTCCGTTCAGCGGCGCGGAAGTCGGCGACGCAGCGAGATTTATGGCTGAAGCCTCCGCGATGCCGCGCGGAGAAGAGAAAACGGTCCTTCTGGCGGAATATGTGAGGGCCAACGCCCCCGAAGTCTGGCGGAGGGTCGAGGAATTGCGTACCGTCGCCGAGCTTCGTGGGGTGTCGCAGATGCTGCTTGAGATAATGGAAAATCAGGGCTACCTACGGTCATACGACTCCGACCAGCGCGCCAAAGTAAACGCGAACATATCAAAACTAGCCGACTTAGCCGCTGAATATGAGATGTCGCAGGGACGCTCGTTTTCCGGCTGCGCCGATTATCTGCGTTTTTCGGTGAACGAGGCGCAGCAGAAAGAGGAACCAGATATCGCGGATGAAGACCTAGACGCTGTGAAGGTTCTGACTATCCACGCTTCAAAGGGGCTTGAATACCCGATAGTCATCCTTACCGGCGCCGACGTGAGTTCCGTAAAAATATCAGGCATCTGCATATCTCCCAGATATGGCGTCGTAGTCAAGAAACTTCCCGACTATCTGCGCGGAGAAGACTCCTCCATACCGGAAAACACGGTGTCTGGAGCATGGTATGCAGAGACCGAAAAGCAGAAAGAACTGGCCGAGAAGGAGCGCCTCTGGTATGTCGCGGCTACTCGCGCTCGCGACTCGCTCATGATTTGCGGTTTAGCCATGACGGAAGGCAGGGATGGCGGCAGCATCAAGCCTCCGAAGCCTGAAAGTTTCCTTGGACATGTCCTTGCCGCAGACGAAGACGAAACTTTATTCAAACGGGAATACATAAGAAAAGAGAACGCCGCAAACATCAAATATCATTACGCGAAAGCCGAGAACGACGGGGGACCGATGCGTGAACGCAGACTCAGCGTCGTCTCTCCCGCTACGCTTGGGCGGCTCTCTGCCACGGTCTACGCGCTGCTCAGGTGGTGTCCCAAGGCTTACAGGATAACCTATCGTCAGGGCAGGAGTATGCAATGGGCGTCGCAGGGGGCGGACGAGACCGGCGGCTCCGACTTCGGGACGCTGGCCCACTGGGTACTCGCAAGATGGAATTTCAAAAAAGAGTCCATAGAATTCTGGCTTCCGGACGAGAATCCCGAAAGGTACTCCAAGGCGCTGGCATCAATCCCTGTGGAATGCCGCGAGGAGTTCCGCGAGAAAAGGTCACGGGGGTCGCTTGTCGGTTTGCTGAGTGATTTCGCGGACTGGGATGAATGTGATAAACTCGCCGAACTTGCGCGAACAAAAAAGCTAAACAAAGAGACATCATTCCGAGTGCTTGACGACGACTTGCTCATGGTCGGAGCCACTGACATGTACTGGGAAGATGGGCACACGGTCTATCTTCGCGACTGGAAGACGACGCGCGAGGACATCACCCCCGAATA
>JAUNSQ010000041.1:0-6126 GCA_030539135.1 Synergistaceae bacterium
CTCAAACGAAAAGCTCAGTACGATACTCGCTTTCTACACAGCTGAGAACTACGAAAAGGTATGCGACCTCTGCTGCGAGATACTCAACTATGAAGGCTCGGGACACACGTTCTCGATGCATACTAAGGACGACAAAATGGTCGAGTACTTCTCAAAGCGCGTTCCGGTCTCACGTATCTGCGTCAACACCCCAAGCACGATGGGCGGCATTGGAGCCTCAACAGGACTCATGCCGGCTCTGACGCTTGGCTGCGGCGCTATAGGCGGAAGCGCGACATCTGACAACGTAGGCCCAATGAACCTGCTTGACAAACGCCGCGTAGCTTACGGCACACTTGAGATGGAAGAGATACGCGCGTCTGTCGAAAACTGCGAAGCCAACGTATGCAGCGTTGATACGCAGTGCGGCAGCGTAGATGTCGACGACATCGTCAGGAAAATCATCGAGAAACTTAATAACGCATAGGTAGGAGGAATTTCTAATGGCAGAACTTCAGGCACTGGGAATGATAGAGACAAAGGGACTCGTAGCAACGATAGAGGCTTCTGATGCCATGGTCAAAGCGGCCAACGTCAGACTCATCGGTAAGGTACATGTTGGCGGCGGACTCGTAACGACAATGGTCCGCGGCGACGTAGGAGCAGTCAAGGCAGCCACAGATGCAGGCGCGGCAGCGGCAGAGAGAGTTGGAGAACTTATCTCCGTCCATGTCATCCCGCGTCCGCACGAAGAAGTGGAATTTATTCTCCCGACGCTCGAAGACGGCAAAAAGGGCAAAAAATCACCTGTAACAGCCGGCAAAGACGACTAATTAGCTTTACAAAAATTTTAAACTAAGGAGTGGAGTGTAATGGCAACCGATACACAGGCACTGGGAATGATAGAGACAAAGGGACTCGTAGCAACGATAGAGGCTTCTGATGCCATGGTCAAAGCGGCCAACGTCAGACTCATCGGTAAGGTACATGTTGGCGGCGGACTCGTAACGACAATGGTCCGCGGCGACGTAGGAGCAGTCAAGGCAGCCACAGATGCAGGCGCGGCAGCGGCAGAGAGAGTTGGAGAACTTATCTCCGTCCATGTCATCCCACGTCCGCACGAAGAAGTGGAATTTATCCTCCCGACGCTCGAGAAGTAATAATGCTGTATAGTCCCGAGAGGGGAGGGAAGCTCGATGAAGGTCATCACTGAAGCAATACTGCGCGATTTATTGCGCGGCCAGGAACCCGAGTCATACGAGGTTCCCAAAGGCAAGATCCTCTCGCCCGCAGCACGTGAATACCTTCAGCAGCGCAAAGTAAAGATCATATGGGGTATAGAGGGACGCAAGTATCCTGTGATACATGACGACGAGGATAAACCTGCGCCGCGGCGCGAAGAAAGCAGCCCAGCGCAGGAAGCCCCGCCGGCTCCAGCGGCCTCCTCGGCCCCCATGTACATCGATTACGAGTCAGGCGCGTTCTACGCGGAGAAGCCGGAACACATGACCCAGCTCCACCGCAATGAACTCGTCGCCAAGGATCATCCCAGGATATACTTCAGGGGCAGGCTTGACAGCTCACAGGCCCTTGTCGTTCTGGCGCAGGTCACCATCAAAGATGAAGACGGCGCGAATTCGGCAAAACTGATGGTCGATCTTGGCGATATCCTTGCTACTCTGCGCGAAATAATGCGCTGTGATGTCTTGGACCAGCCGTTCAGACAGGATAAGGTCATAGGCTATTCGCTCGAGGAGCTTCGCGATCGTTCGCATAACCCTATGAAGTATTTCTCCGTCAAACAGATGGTCCTGCCCGATTATTCGCTTGGCAAGACGTATGCCCTGCTGAACCAGCTGCGCACCGATATCCGCGAGACGGAAGTCGCCGCGACGCGCGCGTTTAGACTCAGCAGGAACGTCTACGACCGCAAAGATATAATCGAGGCGTTGAACAGGCTGTCCAGCGCTGTGCACATCATGATGTGCAAGTACCTGGCTGAAGAGTATAAAGGGTAGACACGGAGGAGACAGGCATGCAGGATATAGCATCAACAGTAATGCAGGCGTTGGACAGAGCAGGGTTTGTTCAGGTGGAGATATCCGCCAAGCATGTCCATCTTTCTGTCGCCGATATGGAAAAGCTATTCGGAGCGGGCGCGACTATGACGCCGAAGCGCGCTCTATCCCAGCCCGGTCAGTTCCTCTCAGAACAGAGAGTGTCGCTGATAGGGCCGAACGGAACCAAGTTTAGCAACGTCGCGCTGCTTGGCCCTGCGCGTTCGCATACGCAGGTCGAGCTTTCAAAGAGCGACTGCTTCGCGCTTGGCGTTACAGCTCCGATAAGAGATTCCGGAGATCTCGCGGGCTCCGGTCAGATAACGATCGAAGGCCCGCAGGGGACGATCACAGTCCCAGATTGCACGATCATCGCGAAAAGACATATACATGTCCCGCCGAAGGTCGCGGAGGCGCATGGCTTCAAAGATAAGCAGGCCGTCTGTGTTGAACTTATAACGGACCGCCCCGTGATACTCAAGGACGTTCTCCTTCGCGTGAGCGATAAGTACAGCTACCGTATGCATATCGACTTTGACGAAGCCAACGGCGCTGACGTGAGCGGATTTACGCTTGGCAGGATACTAAAATAAACAAGAAACTGGGAGTGCCCTATGCTTGATTTAAAAAGAGTCAATGCGTATATGGACAAAGTCTCAAAGTCCGAGATAGAGACTTTCAAGACTAAAAAAGCCATATACAAAACAGGAGTCGACCTTGGAACCGCATATATCGTGCTCGTTGTGCTAGACGAGAACGATAACCCCGTGGCATGTGAGAAGCAGGCCGCAGAGGTGCTCAGGGATGGAGTGGTAGTTGATTATTCGGGGGCGCTCAATATCGTCCGCGAACTCAGGGCGAAACTTAACGCCCGCCTTGATACGGAACTTATCAACTGCGCTATCGCCATGCCTGCCGGTACCGAAAGCAGCGCGCGTACTCACAAGTATGTCGCGGAGGGAGCAGGTTTCGATGTTACGGAGATATTGGACGAGCCGTCCGCCGCAAACGCCGTTTACCACATTGACAACGGCGTGGTCGTTGACATAGGCGGCGGGACTACCGGACTTGCCGTCATAAAAGACGGCGTCGTCACCGATATCTACGACGAACCGACAGGGGGCACGCACATAAGCCTGGTTCTTGCAGGAAATTACCATATCAGTTTTGCTGAGGCCGAGAAGATCAAGATGGATTACAAGCGCCACAAGGAGATATTTCCTGTCGTGAGGCCTGTGATCGAGAAGATGGCGACGATAGTCGCGCGTCATATCGATCCTGAGAGTATCGACACGATATACCTATGCGGCGGGACATGCTGCCTTACCGGGATGGAAACAGTCTTTGAGAAAGTCACCGGAATAAAGACAGTCAAGCCAAAGGATCCGTTCCTTGTAACGCCGGCCGGAATTGCAATCAACTGCAAACTATAACGAGAAAGGGGTAACAGAATGGACTATGAAGCCCTAGTCAACGAAATACTGACGCGTGTCATGGCAAAGCTGAGAGAGCTCGAACTCACGGCTGCTCAGGCTTCTTGCTGCCAGACTGACAATACGTGTCGCCCCGAAAATACTCAGAGCGTCTCTAAAGCTGAGCCGGCTGTCGCAGCTAAGAAAGAAAAACAATTCACAAAGAGAGTGGTCACCGAGCGGGATCTTTACGCCGCCAGAAATGAGGGCGTAAATCAGATCGTTATCAAGGAAGAGACGATAATGACTGACCTTGCGAAGGAATACGCCGCTAAATACGGGATTGCGGTCATCAGAAGCTGAAGAGATAGAGAGGGGGCTGACGTATGAAAGTCGCAAAGGTCATAGGCAACATCTGGGCCACAAGAAAAGAACAGAGGCTAGCAGGCTTTAAACTGCTCATATTGCAGCCTATCAATATCATTGACGGTTCATTAGATGAAGTCCCGATCGTCGCAACAGACACTATCGGTGCGGGCGTAGGCGAAACAGTCATTTACGTCGGCGGAAGCTCCGCCCGTACCGCCAGCGGTGATAAGTCTAATCCAGTCGACGCTTCGGTCGTAGGTATCGTGGATGACCAGGATATCGACGCAAGCGTCCTTAAGAAAGCGTGATGACGGAAATGAACTTCATTGATACGGTCAAATCGGCGGGTATCGTCGGCGCCGGAGGCGCCGGATTCCCGACCCACGTAAAGCTGAATTCGAAAGCGGAGTACTTCATCATCAACGCTGCCGAATGCGAACCGCTTATCGAGACGGATAAATTTCTCTGCCGTGAATTCGCGGACGAGATAATCGACGCCGTCGTCAAGACAGCCGCACATTTGGAAGCAAAGAAGATCATCATAGCATTGAAAGGCAAATACCACGCGGAGATAGAGTCTCTGCAGAAGGCCATCAAAAAGGCGAAAGCCGATATCACGATAGCCGAGATGCCGACGTTCTATCCGGCTGGCGACGAACAGACTATGGTTCAGTTCGTCACGGGACGCAGCGTTCCCGAACGCGGACTTCCGCTCGACGTCGGCGCGGTCGTGGATAACGTTGGAACGATGCTCAACGTCCATAACGCGCTGAATGGCATCCCTGTTGCGGACAAGTACCTCTCTGTGACGGGCGAAGTCCAGAAGACCATCATGCTCCATGTCCCAATAGGGACGCCGCTTGTGTCCTGCATAAATCAGGCGGGCGCGACGATCGACGATTATGTCATAATCATCGGCGGTCCTATGATGGGAAAGGTCGTCACCGACCCGGCTGAGATAGCTAAAGCCGTAGTCACAAAGACGACAGGCAACATACTTGTGCTGCCGAAAGACCACTACCTCATTAAGAGGGCGACGTTCCCGATAGAGAAGATACGCCATCAGACGAAGAGCGCGTGCATTCAGTGCCGCATGTGCACGGACCTCTGCCCGCGCTATCTGCTTGGACACGAGATCAGGCCGCATCACGTCATGCGCAACATGTGGAGGGAGTTCACGATAGAAGATAACGACGAATTCCTGCGCGCGTTTGGCGACGCGCTCAACTGCTGCGACTGCGGCGTTTGCGAAATGTTCTCATGCCCGATGGGACTCTCTCCGAGGAAGGTCAACGGCTACTACAAACTGAAACTGAGAGAAAGAGGGATAGATAAGCCGCGCAACAAGGAGCCGATAGCAAGTAAGATGCTCCAGGACAGAAGGATCCCAACCGGACGTCTGGTAGCGCGTCTTGGGCTCTCAGAGTATTATGACCGCCACGCGCATGAATGCATCGAATTTACGCCGAAAGATATCTTCATCCCGTTCAGACAGCAGATCGGCAAGCCTGCGGTCCCGCAGGTCAAGGCCGGAGACAGCGTAAAAGCGGGCGACCTTATCGCGGCCGCCGCGGAAGGCCTCTCGGCCAACATCCACTGCGGAGTCAACGGCGTAGTAAAAGAAGTCAGCGCGGACGGAGCGCTTATCCATTCTGAGGGAGGGAGATAATCACAAATGAGAAACGCAATCGGCATGATCGAGCTTAACAGCATAGCAAGGGGTATAGAGACCTGCGATTATATGCTGAAAGCCGCGAGAGTAGAGGCCTTGCGCGCAAGCACCCTCTGCCCCGGCAAGTATATGGTCATCGTTGCCGGAGATGTTGGTGATGTCAACGCCTCCATGAGAGAAGGAGAAAAGTATGCGGCGGAATGTCTTGTAGACAAACTGCTCATCCCTAATATCCATCCTCAGCTTATCCCTGCTATAGCACAGACGACTCAGATAAACGAATTTGGAGCGCTGGGAGTGCTCGAATTCTACTCTGTCGCATCGGCGATACTTGCAGCCGATAGAGCCGCAAAAGCAGCCCAGATCACTCTGATCGAAGTCCGCACAGGATTTGCGATCGGAGGCAAAGGGTTCGTAACGCTCACGGGCGATGTCGGAGCTGTAAGGGCCGCTGTTGCCGCCGCAAGCATAGACATGGAACTCCTCGTAGACACTACGGTGATCCCGCGTCCCGCAAAGGCTCTCATAGAGACATTGCTTTAGCTGAACGTCACAACAACAAAGGAGAGAAATTTTAATGTTTGATGAACTGATCATGAACCTCACGAATACCGGAGTGTTCACAGAAAGCTTCAAC
>JAUNSQ010000041.1:6136-10328 GCA_030539135.1 Synergistaceae bacterium
TTATCATCTTCATCATGATGATATTCATGCTTGTCGGAGCTATCGACAAAATTCGCGGAAACAAGCTCGGCTACGGCGAAGAGTTCGATAACGGATTCAACGCTATGGGCCCGCTCGCCATCGCTATGGCTGGCGTTGTCGCCGCGGCCCCAGTGCTCGCGATAATCCTCAAGCCGATCGTCGTTCCTATTTATGGGATATTCGGCGCTGACGCTTCGATGTTTGCGACGACGCTGCTCGCTTGCGACATGGGTGGATATCCGCTCGCGATGAAACTCGCGGCCAACGAATCGATAGGAAACTTCTCAGGACTCATCCTCGGAACGATGATGGGGCCGACGATCGTTTTCACTATCCCTGTCGCGCTTTCCATCATTAAACCTGAAGACAGGTCTTACCTCGGCGCAGGAGTCCTTGCCGGACTTATCACAGTCCCGCTCGGATGCATCGTCGGCGGCCTCGTCATGAACATGACGCCCTACAAAATCAGCCTGATGACCATCTTGATCAACCTGATCCCTGTTATTATCATCGCCGGGCTCATCATCGCCGGACTTTGGGTCATCCCCGACGTCATGATTCGCGGATTCAACAAATTCGGTACCGCAGTCACGATCGTCATCACGATCTTCACGGCGATAGCCGTCTTTGAATATGAGACCGGCATCCGCTTCCCGCTCCTCGACATCATGGTCGACGCGGAGAAGAACGACGGAGTAGTGCCTCTTGAATCAGGCCTTCTCGTCTGCGGGCAGATAGCCATCGTTTTGATTGGCGCGTTCCCGATGGTCAAATGGATCACTAAGACATTCGGCGGAGCCCTTGAAAAAGTCGGACAGCTCCTCGGAATGAACGAAGAAGGCTCGGCCGGTATGGTCGCCAACCTCGCCAACAACATCGCCATGTTCAATATCATGGATAAGATGAACCCGAAAGGAAAGCTCATCAACGTAGCGTTCGCGGTCTCCGCGGCGTTCGTATTCGGCGACCACCTCGGCTTCACGGCTGGAGCCAACCCCGAAATGATATTCCCTGTCGTAGTCGGCAAACTTGTCGCCGGCGTTACGGCTGTAATAGTTTCGTCAATGCTCGCGCCGAAGCTGCTTTCCAAGATAGAGGGAAAATAACTGCATACGGCGCTGAAAGGTTGTGTTAAAGATGAATGCCAGTGAAGAAGTCATTCGCGAAATAGTCACCCAAGTCATCAAAGAGACGATGGGCGGATGTTGCTCCGAAGGGTTCGTAAAGAAAAAGGACCCAAGCGGCATAATCATGGTCAAGACTGACACCGTAAAATGCGAACGCTTTGAAAAAGACGGCGTAGGCCTCAAAGACGTCCTTACGCTCGACGAAGCCCCGAGAATGGGCGCCGGTGTAATGGAACTCGACCACAGCGACTTGGAATGGACGCTCACGTACGACGAGTACGACCTTGTCCTCTCCGGCGAGCTTGAGATAATAATCGACGGACGCGCGGTAAAAGGCGGCCCCGGAGACATTATCTACATACCGAAGAACAGCCATATCCACTTCCATACGCCGAGCAAAGTGCGCTATGCGTACTTTGTCTATCCGGCGAACTGGTCGGAACTCTGCTAGTTTTATAAGCAAGGCGGCTGTTCAGAGTTGAAATAACCATAGAATGATATGTCCATGATATAATGGAGAATATTTCCACAAGTTTGTTATTAAATTATCATATTGACATAAAGTCATTTCTATAGTTATATTAAGCACAGGCTTCACTAAGGTATAGTGCGCCTTAAAAGCACTAAAGCACCAAAATTCTGGGAGGAGTGTTATTATGAGAAAGTTTTCCAAAATCATCATGCTCGCACTTATAGCGCTTATGGCGTTCTCATGTGCGGCAATGGCGACCGATGCCCCGTCACCTTACAAAGTTAAGGCGACACAGTATCTCACATCTAAGGGCTGGGAAGAGAACACGAAGAAAGTCATCAACCAGATGTTTGATGCCTTCGGAAGAAACAGCAAGAACTACAACCCAGAGTGCAGACCTTACGCGGTATTCGACTGCGACAACACGATCTCACTCACCGACGTTGAAGAGCAGCGCCTGATATTCCAGGAAGAGAACCTCCGTTACGCCATCAAACCGGCGGACATGTACAAAGTTCTCACGACTGGTATCCCCGATGTCAACCTCAACTGCGGCAAAGACTACGCCAACGCGACAGTTGCTGACCTTGCCAAAGACGTTTCGGCAGCATACGCGAAACTCTATGCAAAGGGATATGTAGCAGTCGACGCGTCAAAGGCCCACCTCAAATCAAAGTGGCTTGCCGATGACGACTGGAAAGAATTCGCGACGAAGATCCGCCTTATGTATGACGCCATTGGCGACAACATGAGCGTCTCCATCTCCTATCCGTGGGTTGGCTATCACTTCTATGGCATGACGCCGGCAGAAGCAGAGCAGCTTGCTTATGACTCACACAAGTTCTACACAGAATATGGTCAGAAAGACCCCAAGAACTGGACAAAAGGCAAATGGCAGAGCCCGAAGAACTATAAGAGCATCGTAGGACCCGTCAGCGTAAGCTTCAGACTCTCAACAGGCGTATCCACTGAAATGAGAGAACTTATCAGAAAGCTCGACGCCAACGGAATCGATGTGTGGATCAACTCAGCATCCCCTGTCCAGACGATCAGAGGACTCCACCGTTACTGGCAGCTCGACGGCCTCAGAGACATGGTCTGCATGACCTACAAAATCAAGAACGGCGTCTACACGAACGAATACGACTATGACCTCCACGCACAGACACAGGGCGTAGGCAAAGCCGAAACAGTCGCGAAAGTCATCGCTCCTCTCTACAACGGTCACGGCCCCATCTTCGGCGCTGGCGACTCACAGGGCGACTTCAACTTCATGACAGAGTTCAAAGACACAGTCTGCGGTATCATCATCAACCGTCAGCGTAAAGACGACGCTGGTATCTGCGCAGCCATCGCTATGTACCAGAACGCCCACGGGATCGACCTCTACAAAGCAATGGAGAGAGGCGAGATCCGCTTCGTACTTCAGGGACGTCAGGAGAACGGCGGATACTTCTGGCCACAGACGGGCACACAGCTTGTCGGCAAAGACAAAGTTGGCGTACTCCACGAGAAGGCACAGAAGTGGCTTGGAATGCTCGAAGCGGGCACAAAACCGAACCAGCTCCTCAACGACTGCACGAAGCTTACCGGCAAACTCAAGAAGTATGTCGGAACAAAGACAAGATAGTTTTTTACAAAATTATCTAAGTCAAACTGCAATATGGAATGGAGCCCTTCGGGGCTCCATTTTTCTGTGTATGCGAAAATATAAATCAACTGCGCAGGGAAAAATCAAGATTATAATGTAAAACGAATTTATTAACTTAGTTAACAGATTTTAGCTTGATAGCTTAAATACGATTGGAAATCGATGTCAGTAAGTATTTTATGAAAGGAAACATTGTCCAGTGGCTAATTAAATTAAAGATATACTAGTCATACTCTAAAAAAGCCATAGTTACAAAACCGTAAAAGTATCATATAATACGGCAGGTGTCTTATGCATCAATAATCCTATATGGGAGGAATGTTTTTATGGTAAAGAAGTATTCCAAAATCATCATGCTCGCACTCGTCGTAGCTATGGTATTCTCATGCGCGGCATTTGCGGCGCCGAAGAAAGCGGCCAAGAAGGCTGCATTCAGAACAACGTACCTCAAGAGCGCCAACTGGGAACCCAACGCCAAGCAAGTCCTCAACGATATGATGGACATTTACGGCAAGGGCAGCAAGAACTATGACCCGAAGAACAAGCCCTACACAGTGTTTGACTGCGACAACTCGATCACCATCCTCGACGTTGAAGAGCAGCTCGCTATCTATCAGCTCGAGCGTCTCCGCTTCGCCATCAGACCGGATCAGATGTACGACATCCTCGTCACCGGCGTTCCCGATGTCAACAAGGACCTCGGCAAAGACTATGACCACAAGACAGTCAAGACGATCGCTGAAGACGCAGCGGCAGCCTACAAGAGACTCTTTGACAAGGGTTATGTAGCGGTCGACAACTCCAAAGAAGCCAAGATGGCCGAATGGATGGCGACAGACGATTGGAAAGAATTCGCCACAAAATCACGCTGGCTCTATGACGCGATATGCGACGTATTCGACGCGGCAGTAGGCTATCCTT
>JAUNSQ010000042.1 GCA_030539135.1 Synergistaceae bacterium
CATTATATAATATATTTGAGTAGAATTGCGTATATCGGCCGCGAGATCGAAACGCTGCGTATAAAACAGGCCGTCCGTATGGACGGCCCGAGAGTTTCGTCGTATGAGCGGTGTGTTACAGAGAATCCAGCTCCTCTTGCTCGACGAGCGTGACGCCGTTTTCAGCGAGGACCTTCATAGCGCGTTCCATCTCCGAGTCCGCCACGTGGAAGATATTGTAAGCGCCGTCCTTCTTCTTCGCGATGAACACATAGGCGTATTCGAGGTTTATGTCGTTTGTCCTAAGAAGTTCCAGCACGCTGTAAAGTCCGCCCGGCCTGTCGGGCACGGCGGCCGCTATGACGGGCGTTAGCGCGCATATGTAGCCCGCGTCCTTCAGGGCCTTCGCCGTCCCCTCAGGGTCGCTGACGATAAGTCTGACGATGCCGAACTCCGCCGCCTCCGCGAGCGAGAGCGCGCGCATGTCGATATCCTTTTCGGCGAGGACCTTTGTTACGTCCGAGAGCTGCCCAGGTTTGTTTTCGAGGAACACCGATATCTGTTTTACTGTCATTTTATTATCCTCCTGCCCTAATAGAGATTTCTCTTATCTATAACTCTGACCGCCTTGCCCTCGCTGCGGACGATGCTCTTTGGTTCTACAAGGTGGACCTTCGCGTAAATGCCAAGCATACCCTTTAGTTCGTCTACGACCTTCTTCTCCTTAGAGGACATCTGTCCGAGAGTTCCTGCGAACATCTCCTCAGTCATCTCGACGTTGATGTCGAGGACGTCGCTGTTGTTGACGCGCGTGACGATTATCTGATAGTTCGACGTATAGCCGTTGTTCAAGAGGACCGTCTCTATCTGCGACGGGAAGACGTTTACGCCCTTGACTATCAGCATGTCGTCGCTGCGTCCCATCGGCTTCGCCATCCTGACGAACGTCCTGCCGCATGAGCATTTCTCACGGTTCAGCACACAGATGTCGCGTGTGCGATAGCGGAGGAGTGGGAACGCCTCTTTCGTTATGCTCGTGAAGACGAGCTCGCCCTTCTCGCCGTCGGGCAACACCTCACCGGTGTTCGGGTCGATGATCTCGACGATAAAGTTGTCCTCGTTGACGTGCATCCCGTGCTGTTCGCTGCACTCGAACGATACCCCGGGCCCCGATATCTCCGTGAGCCCATAGATGTCGTATGCCTTGATATGGAGCTTTTCTTCTATATCATGGCGCATTTCTTCCGTCCATGCCTCAGCGCCGAAGATGCCGGCCTTGAGCTTAAGCTGGTCGGCTATGTCTCTCTCCTGCACAGTCTCGGCAAGGTATGCCGCGTAAGACGGTGTGCAGCAGAGGATAGTGGAGCCGAGATCGCACATGAACTGGAGCTGACGTTCCGTGCTGCCTGACGACATAGGAAGCGTGAGACAGCCTACCTTATGAGAACCGCCGTCAAGCCCTGCGCCGCCCGTGAACAGTCCGTAACCGTAGGAGACATGCACGACATCGTCCTTCGTTCCGCCCGCCGCGACTATCGCTCGCGCGCAGCACTCGTTCCACATATCAATGTCGTTCTGGGTATAGAAGGCCACGACGCGCTTGCCTGTCGTGCCGCTCGTCGAATGTATGCGGACAGCCTCGCCCCGCGGGACCGCGAGGAGTCCATAGGGATATGCCTCGCGGAGGTCATTCTTCGTGAGGAACGGCAGTTTGTGGAGGTCGTCGACGGATTTGATATCGTCGGGCCTGATTCCGTTCTTATCCATGATGTCCCTGTAATAGGCGACGTTCTCATAGACATGGTGCACTGTTTTAACAAGACGCTCGTCCTGCCATTTTCTGATCTGCTCGCGCGACGCGCATTCGATTTCCGGCTGGTAGTAATTCCGCTGTTGCATTGGTATCAATCCTTTCATTTTCATCGTCATTATTTTAAACTCTTTTCCGCCGTAATGATATTCCCCAGTATATCCGCGCAGTCAATGACCCTTCTGAGGACAGCCTCGGCTATCCCATCGGTAAGCGGCGTGTCGGGGTCGTTCGTCAGGTAGCGCTCCATCGTGTGCATCATGATATCAACAGCGCCCGCCGCAGTCTGATACTTAGGGACGGTCAGCGTGTTCGCCGGGTTCATGAACGCGACGAGCGGGCGGTTCTGGTCATAGTTGCAACCCCTCTTGAGCCCTAGGTTATCGTTCGTGATGACGCAGGAGTTGCTCATCTCACTGCCAGCCGCGGATATCGTTAGGACAAGCCCCATCGGGAACTTAGTCGCAGGCTCCGTGCTGGCCATCATAGCGTCCCATGTGCTCTTGCCCGCAGCAAGGGCGAGCGCGATACCCTTTGAAGAATCGCTGACGCTTCCGCCGCCAACCCCTAGGATGAAGTCAACGCCCTCTCTCCTGCAAAGCTCCACGCCCTCGCGGACGAGGCTCAGCTTAGGATTTGGTTCGACGCCTCCCAGCTCCACGAAATCTATTCCCGCGAGGTCGAGCTGTGCGACGACTCTGTCATAAAGCCCGTTTCTTACGATGCTCCCGCCGCCGTAATGCAGGAGTACCTTTTTAAATCCGTATCCCCTTATCGCCTCGCCGATATGCCTCTCAGCGTCGACCCCGAAATACACTCTGGTCGGTGTGTAATATGTAAATGAATCCATGCCGCATTCCCCCTGTGAAAACTCATATATAAATTTTTGTCTTGATCGCTTAAAGTTTACATGAATAATAGTAACTCAATCCCGTCGAAGTTGAAAGTGTCAAATCCACGGATTGGGGGGAAGTGGAATGGCCGCGGCATTCCTTGCCGCAGAAATATGTTGTAATGGAAACGTTTATAGAGCTAGGGTATAATTTCATATAGGCAAGATTAGTATCAAAATTTTACAAAAACAACGCGCGTCGCACCGAGGCAAAATATAGCCCCTATCAGCGAGGAGGAGTAAATAATGCGCGGTCCTGACCCTGACGCTATACACCCGAATGAAAACATCAAAAGAATTTGTTTTATCAAGAATACGATTACGCGCCCGAATATCATAGTTGGGGGTTACACATACTATGACGACCCCGTTGACTCCGAGCATTTTGAAAACAACGTGACCCACCATTATGATTTCATCGGCGACAAACTGATAATTGGGAAGTTCTGCGCGATCGCTAAGGGCATCGAATTTATCATGAACGGCGCGAACCATAGGATGGGAAGCGTTACGACTTATCCGTTCAACATAATGGGAGGCGGCTGGGAGAAGTGCGCCCCGCCGCTCTGCGACCTGCCGCTCAAGGGCGATACTGTCGTCGGCAGCGATGTATGGTTTGGGCAGAACGTTACCGTCCTGCCGGGTGTGCATATCGGAGACGGCTCTATCATCGCGGCGAATTCTGTCGTCGCTTCGGATGTTCCTCCTTATCATATATACGGGGGAAACCCATGCAGGATGATACGGAAGCGTTTTAACGACGAGCTGATCGACTGCCTGTTGGAGATAAAATGGTGGGATTGGAGTCCAGATTTGATCTTTGAAAATCTTGAGGCGCTGTGTGGCGGCGACTTAACGACCATAATGAAAATCACCCGGCGATAGATGATTGTTGGTGGAGAGGCAAGCCCAGCCGTTCGGAAATTCCGAATAGCGGGGCTTAGTTTTCGTCTTCTCGGCCTAGCTTTCTTTTGAGCCTTCTGATGCGGTGGAGGAGGTTCTGTCTTTCCAAGTCCCACCTGTAGTCGCGCAGGGGGCGGCGCGCTTCGAGCCATTTCAGCGCGGCCTCCGCGTGAGCGAGCGCGGCTTCGCAGTCGCCGATGCGATGTTCTTCTATCTTCGCGAGGCTTTCAAGGTTCCTCAGCGGATGTTTGTCTCCCTCGGCGGCCCTTTCAAAATAATCCCGTGCCGCTTCGTAATCGCCGTCTGATTTGGCTTTCTCTCCCAGACGAGCGTTCGCTATGTTCGCGTGCGTCGAGAAGTCGAGGGCCCTGCGCCACGCGGCCTCGGCCCTTTCGACGTCTCCCGTCATGTTCCAGAGGTCGCCGCAGCGTATCATATCTTCGCCGCCGTGCCCCTTCATGTCCGCGAGCTTCGATATCCGCGTCTGGAGCGCGGCGAGCGATACGATGTCGAGAGTATTGTGGTAGAAGATGCCGCGCAGCGGCGTTGCGTCTGTTGTCCGCAGGAATTCAGTGTACATCTCTGGGATGTACATGCCGGGGATGTCGTCGGCCGTCCTATGCACTCCGAGGACGCGCGGCTCAAGCTCCCCGAGCGAGCATGACGGCATACGTCCGCGGTAGAAATGTCTGGCGAGAAGCAGGAGGTCGAGGTGTGGGTTCTCGTCCCACGACGGGACGGCGCGGGCGAGCGTGTATCTCGTGCGCAGCAGAGGAAGGTCAAAGGAGCGTCCGTTGTATGTTACAAGGCCGAAGTCCTTTGGCAGCTCCGCCTCAAGCGCTGAGAGCCAGCTGCGTTCCCAGCCCGGGCTTGCGAGGAAGAGCTGCACGACGCGGAAGTTTTCACGCCCGCAGAAGCCGAGCCCGACGAGAAAGGCATAAGTCCCGGTCCCGCGCGAAAGCCCTGTCGTCTCGAGGTCGAGGTAGACGCATGAATTTGCGCAGCCCCACGGTTCGAGCGTCTTTGAATATTTCTCAGGGTTCTCGAACTCGCTGTCGCCGTATGTGCGCCCGTAGGGTATCACGCGCTCCATGCGGTAGACCCCGCGCGATATCCATTCTCCGTCGGGCAGCCCTCGGACGTCTATCTCTTTCGGAAGCCCAGCGTCGTCGTTGGGCGTTATTCTGCCAGTTACATTCTTGGGAAGGTAGCCGTCGAGCCGTCCGAATTTTTCAGGGTCGTATCTGTTTGGCCTAGCCATTTATGGATCATTTCTCCCGATGTCGAAGACCGTGATCTCTGGCGGGGCGAGCAGTCTCACGGGCGGGCCTACATACCCCGCGCCGTTGCTGACGTAGAGATATCCGCCGCATTTGAGCTTTTTGAGCCCCCTGTCATGGCCGACGAGGATATGCCGCGATGTGAAGTATGGGAAGAGCTGGCCACCGTGCGTGTGTCCCGAGAGCTGGAGGTCGAAATGTCCCTGCGTCCCAAGCTCTACTATCGGGCGGTGGCGCAGCAGGAGCAGGAACTTCTCGCGCTGAGCGCGCTCCAGCGAGAGCACGAGCGTCTCGGAGCGGGTGAGGTTCCATTCCTGTTTTATCAGGTGGTCGCGGTCGTCAGCCCCCGCGATGATTATTCCGCCGACTTCTACGGCCTCCGTGTGGAGGACTTTCATACCCGCGGCTTCCATGAATGTGAGCGAGTCGCGCAGTCCGTCATAGTAGTCGTGGTTGCCCGTGACGGCGAAAACGCCGAGTGGCGCGGATATCTTCTTCAGCGCGTCTGTCTCTCTTTCGCGCCCGCTGAGTCTGCCGTCCGCGAGGTCGCCTGTTACGACGACGATATCTGGCTTCGCCGCGTTTATCTTATCGACGACCTGTTCAAGCAGCATCTTTCCAGTCCACGGGCCAAGGTGGAGGTCGGTGAGCTGGACTACGCGCAGCGTCCCGTCGCCGAGCTTGTCCGTAGGAACGTCCATGCGCACGGTCTCTATCATGTTCGCCTGGCGTATGCCGAGCATTACGATGAGCGCGGCCGCCATGAACGATATGACGAGCAGCGCCCTGTCGGAGAAGGCCCCGCCCATAACGTACCCTATCGTGCCAAAGACAAGATGCGTGAGGAAAGCTATAAAGATGAAGAGCGCCCACACCCCGCCGACGCGGTCTATCCACCTGAGCAGCCTCCGATCGTTTATCTCCGCCGTCCGCCGGGCGGCTACGCACGAGCATATCATAACCGCGCTCCACAACAGCCAAGCGTATCCGAGGGCATCGCATGATATGGCGCGGATGATCTCATAAAAATAGTAGTGGAGAAAAACGACGACAGCCCCCGACATCAGCCAGAATGAGGGATGTTCTGAGAAACGTTTTTCGAACGCAGCGTCCTGATCCATAGTGTCTATATCTGTGCCGAATAGAGCTTGCCGAAGGACTCTAAGACCTTCTCGTGGAACGACCGCTTGACCCATTCCTCAAGCGTCGCCTCGCGGCAGTCCTTCATGTCCTCTTCAAACTGCGCGGCAAAGTCGCTGGCGAATTTGTCGTCGTAGATAAATAGCTGGTTCTCGAAATTTATCTCGAGGCTCCGCACATCCATGTTGCACGTGCCGACGGAGCAGATATCGCTGTCGGAGACGAGCGACTTCGTATGGACGAAGCCGTTTTCGTAGAAGAATACGCGCACGCCCGCCGAGAGCAGGGGAAGGATGTTGCCGCGGCTGCCCCAGTGGACGAGGAAGTGGTCCTTCTTCTCAGGGATGATTATCCTCACGTCCACGCCGGAGAGGGCCGCGCTTATCATCGCGTTCATCAGCACCGGCCCGGGGACGAGGTACGGCGTCGTGATCCATACGCGCTCCGAGGCGCGGGTTATCATGCTGAAATATCCCTGCGCTATCGCGTGCCACTGGTTGTTTATCCCGCTGCCGACCACCTGTATGGGGGTCTTTGGCAGCTCGGAGAAATCGTGCTCGACGCCGCTTGAAAATCCTTCGCATATCTTCTCGGCGTCGTCGTCAGTCCTGAAACACCAGTCGTTCAGGAAGATATTATGCAGCTCGGCGACCGCCTCGCCCTCGACGCGGACGTGAGTGTCGCGCCAATGTCCGAGGGGGCCCTTGCCAAGGTATTCGTCTCCCACGTTGAGCCCGCCCGTGAAGGCCACCCTGCCGTCGATGACGATTATCTTTCTGTGGTTGCGGAAGTTCAGCTTTCTACGAAACCGCGCGAACGACACGGGCATGAAGGAGTTGCATTCTATCTCCGCTTCTTTGAGCGCGCTGATGTATTTCCTCGTGAGCTTCCAGCTCCCGATGGCGTCGTAAAGCACGCGGACCTTTACGCCTCGGCATGCTGCCTCGATTAGTATGTCGCGTATCTCGCGGCCTATCTCGTCGTCGTTGATTATGAAATACTGCATGTGGATGAAGTGTTCCGCGCCGCGAAGTTCCTCTTTTATCGCGCCGAACGTCGCGTCGCCGTTGATAAGGACGTCGAGCTTGTTCCGCGTCGTGAGCTCCGCTCCGTTTGATGAATGGAGCAGCCTGCCGGTCTGATAGCGCCTGTCCTTGGTAAACGGGGTGAGGTCCCTGTGAGGCGCGTCGCCGCTGAGTGTCAGCGCGAGCATCTTCTTATAGCTGTTGAACCTCGGCCCGACCACGAGGTAGGCTACGACTCCGAGGACTGGGACGAAGATAAGCGCCAGCATCCATAGCAGTGTGCGGTCGGGGTTCTGCCCCTCCATGAAGATTATAAAAGCCGTTATTATCGCGTAGACGAATATGATATGCCACGTGTAATGCTTCATCGTCGCGGCGAAGGAAGAGAGCCAGGCTGCGGCGTGTGGGTGCAGGGATATGCCTTCCTTGACGGAATAGACCACCGTGTCGTTGAAGAAAGCCAGAATCGTAGGGAGCGACCCGATGAAAAATGCAGCGAGTATAAGCAAAATTATAAGCCGTGTCTTTTTCCACATATCGGAGAGCCCCTTCCTTGTCGGAAATATTTATATACGCGCACTATTATATATTAAGGTCGGCAATGTTAACGCGTCATTCTGCTATAATTGTATTGAAAATCAGCGCGAAAAAACCGAACATCATACCTTTGGCATGGAGTGACCATTAATGAGAAAAAAACTTTTAGCAGTTATCACATATATGATGCTCGCCGTTTTCTTAGCGGCCCCTTCCGCGCGGGCGGCGGAGACCGCCCCTGCCCCGGCAGGACAGAGACGCTTCCCCGCCCCTGACGAACACACAAGGCAGTGGGGGTTCAAACACAAAGACGGCATCGTCCTCGTCCTCTCGGGCGGCGGGACGAAGGGCCTCTCGCACGTAGGCGTGTTCGAGGTGCTCGAACGTGAAAAGATACCCGTGGCCGCAGTAGTGGGCACGAGCATGGGGGCCATTATGGGCGGGCTGTACGCGGCGGGATATACCCCCGCCGAGATGAGGGAAGTTCTTTCACGTACCAACCTTATGGAAATAATCTCCAGCCGCTCCAAGGCGTCGATCTATGACCCAGGGTTCAACATGCCATCCGTGAGCGGCAACTCATTGTTCTCGCTCCAGGTCGATAAGAATAAGAACGCCAGGTCGAAACTTGGGATGCTGAACACCAAAGACCTGTACGCGTTCCTCAGCGAACTCACGTCGCGGGTCACGGTGACGGACTTCGACGAGCTGCCGATACCGTTCGCGGCCCTCGCCACGAACCTTGAGACCGGCGACCTCGTTGAGATGCGCAACGGCAACCTTGCCTCAGCGCTTAGGGCTTCTATGTCCATCCCCGGAGTCTTCGACCCATGGGAGATGGACGGCAAGCTCCTCGTTGACGGAGGGCTCAAGGCCAATCTCCCAGTGATAGTCGCGAAGAAAATGTTCCCGGGCCATCCTGTCGTAGCGATAAATCTTTCTCCGCAGGACATCACGCGCAAACGCGAGAAGCTGCGTTCCGTGCTTGACGTAGGTGCCCAGACGCTTGAAATACTTATGGTCGGGCAGATAAGGGAGAACGCCGCGGAGGCTGACCTCGTTATATCTCCGAATGTCAGCGACTTCGGCATCCTCGATCCCGGAGGCTACGACAAGATAATCGCGCGAGGCGTAGAGGCGGCGGAGCCACATATCAAAGAGATGCGCAAGCTCGCCGACGCGAACGTCAAACAGTACGCGGGAGTGCACGGCGCACATGTCCAGAGGCATATCCCGCTCGTGAACGACGTCGTCATAGAGGGCGTTCCAAAGGCCATGGCGGACAGCCTGCATGAAAAGTTCAAGGGCTGGATAGGCCAGCCGCTCGATATGAAGAAGGTCGCCGACACGGTCTCGAAGTTATCTACGCGCGAAGAGTTCAAGTCCGTGGAGGGTCGTACGGCCCGCGTAAGCAGGAATAACGTTAACGTTATTTTCTCGATAGAGCGTCCTCCGAAATATGAATTTGGAGCCGACGGATATGTTGGGAACATCAACCCCGAGAGCTGGCTCTCTATATCCGCGCAGATACGCGACATAATGATGGACGGCGACGTGGGCTCGCTAGAATACCGCCTTGGCAACAACTGGGGCGTACAGGGAAAATATTTCACCGCGACCAGCAAACATGACTCTCAATTCGGGGCGCTGATCTCGGCTCGCAGGGAGAGATACAGGCTCAGGGATGTCCCCGACGATATGGAGTTTGACCGCTACTCCGCGAGGCTCGCGTGGTATAAGACATTTAACGAGAATATACGTTTTGGCCTCGGCTATGCCATTCAAAAGGTAACGGCTGACGACACGTACACAGGCCCGTATTTCTCGCTTATGTACTACGGGCTCGACGACCCGTTGATGCCGACGAAAGGGCTGGCAGTGGCGACGAGCGTTTGGGCCCCGCTTGACGAGCCGGTCGTCTCTCACACGGAGTTCCAGTCTCACCTTCCGATATGGAAGAACTGGAGGGTAACGCTGTCCGGCGGACTCAAGACCGGAGACGCGGACAATCCGCCTTACGCGGCGATACTGGGCAACAGAGAGGAACTTTACAGCCTCGCTCAAAATCAGCTCATGGGCGACCAAGCGTACTGGCTGCACCTCGGCGTGAGCCGTATGCTGCTGAAATCATGGTGGGGCGGAGTCAACACCGAAATATTCGGAAACTACGGACAGGTCATGCGCGAGTGGAAGAACAGCGGAAGCTGGTGGGAGGCGGGGCTTGCGCTCACAGTGCCGCTCAACAATTTTGGCGGAAAGTTTGTCGTGGTCTACGACCAGGGCGGGGAATTCACATTTGGGTACTCCATCGGCATCCCACGCTGGTGGGCCGGGCCTCTGCCGTAAAGGATGGGCCTATTGCGGCCGCTTAAAGTCGTAATAGCCGACACGGATGACCTCCTTCAAAGACTCTACGCCGACCTGGTGTCCGAAGAGCCCGAGTTTGTCGTCGCCGAGTGCGTCGCCGACAGGCAAGGGCTCATTGCCTCGCTCCGCCGCGTAGAGCCTGAGCTTGTCCTGCTGGATATATACCTTAAAGATTTTGACTCTGAAAAAGATCTAGGAGACCTGCGCAAAAAATTCCTGCGCACGGACTATATAGCCCTTTCGTCCGGAGGCGACCCTGAGACAGTCCGCAGAACGCTCTGCCAAGGCGCGTTTGAATACCTCGTCAAGCCTTTCCTTGTCGCGCACGGAGCCGATGAGCACAAGCGC
>JAUNSQ010000043.1 GCA_030539135.1 Synergistaceae bacterium
CGACCCTCTGCTTTGTTACCCGTAGCCCGGCTTCTCTAAGAGAACTTTCAATGTCCATGCTCTAATCTCCTATTTGCAAATCAATTGCATCAATAGTTTATTACAGCGAGTGGTTCCGCGCAATCACGACTACATAAAAATAATTTTGAAGCTAAATCATGAAAATCACTTTTCTTTTAATATATTTTTTCATAATCACATTAAATTATCCATTACAATTTTACGATTACCTTCTTTCCTATTAGTTTTCTCTCGTGACATCGTCCCGCTGATCAACAATTTTTTGTTGACAATTGCAATTCTTTGACATAATATGTCCTGCAATGTCCGAGAAACAAAGGACAAATAAGGCACAGCCGACAGAAAGGTGGGACCGTAACAATGAAAACGAGTTTTATACCGGATATTTTTAATCTGGTTCTCGTAGTTGTCGTCGTTATTATTAGCAGCGGGTCCCTCGAAGCGGCCGGTGCCTAATCACCGTGTTGCATTCGAACCGGGGCCCGCTTTTGGGTCCCGGTTTTTTTTGTATTTGAGGAGGAGTAGACCATGAAGAGTACTTTCAGCATTTTGTCAGAAGATAATCCGGGCGTGCTAATGAGGATAGCCGGATTGATCTACCGCAGGGGCTACAACATCGAGAGCCTCAGCGTCGGCCGCACGAACAAGCCGGGCATCTCGCGCTTCACGATCGTCATCGAGGGCGAGGAGAGCGTCTATGAGCAGATATGCAAGCAGCTTGAGAAACTTATAGAGGTCGTCGAGGTTCGCAATCTGACAAAAGAGGGTCCGTTCGTCGAAAGATGGCTCACGCTCATCAAGGTACACGCGCCGCTCGAGATGCGGCCGCACGTCCTCCAGACCGCCGAGATATTCAGGAGCAGGGTCGTCGACCTCGGAGCTGACGCGATAACGCTGGAGGTCACGGGAGACCGCGGGAAGTTACAGGCATGTATAGAGGCGCTTAAACCATACGGGATAATAGAGACCGCGGCGTCCGGGCAGGTCGCGCTTTCACGCTCAGGCTTCATGCAGACGGGAACGGAATAGAATCAACTTTCGTTATGACAAGCCGAGAGGCTTACATAAATATATAAATAATTTTAGCCCGCAGGGCAAAGGAGTGTTTCACAATGGCAAAAATTTATTATGACCGCGACGCAGACCTTAACCTTCTCAATGGAAAGACGATAGCAGTCTTAGGCTACGGGAGCCAAGGACACGCACATGCGCAGAACCTTCGCGACAGCGGCGTAAAAGTCATCGTAGGCCTCAGGGAAAACAGCAAGACTCGCGCGACAGCGGAGAAAGACGGCTTTACCGTCTGCACGATCGCCGAAGCGGCGAAACAGGCCGACGTCGTAATGTTCCTCATCCACGACCACATGCAGGCCTCAGTGTATGAGAACGAAGTCAAGCCAAACCTCAAGAGCGACGCCAAACTCGCCTTCGCACATGGCTTCTCGATCCACTTCGGCCAGATAATCCCCGAGGCAAACCACGACGTATTCATGGTCGCGCCTAAGGGCCCGGGGCACATCGTGCGCCGTATGTTTGCCGACGGCAAAGGAACACCGTGCCTTATAGCAGTTCAGCAGGACGCATCCGGCAAGGCGAAGGAATTTGCTATCGCCTACGCGGCGGCGATCGGCGCAGGAAGAGCGGGGATACTCGAAACGACGTTCCGTGAAGAGACCGAGACGGACCTCTTCGGAGAACAGGCAGTCCTCTGCGGCGGCATCAGCGCGCTCATGCAGGCTGGGTTCCAGACACTCGTCGACGCCGGATATCAGCCGGAGATGGCTTACTTTGAGTGCATCAACGAGATGAAACTTATCGTCGATATGATTTTTGAGGGCGGACTCAGCTGGATGCGCTACTCTGTCAGCGACACGGCGAAATACGGCGACATGACGGGCGGCCCTGCGGTCATTGGCGAAGAGGCCAAAAAAGGAATGCAGCAGCTCCTCAAAAACATTCAGGACGGTTCATTCGCGCGCGATTGGATACTTGAGAACCAGACAGGCCGTCCACGCATGAAGAAGTGGGCGAAGGCTGCGCAGGAAGCTCCTTGCGACGTCGTAGGCAGAGAACTCCGCAAGATGATGCCATGGATGGAAGCAAAGGAAGCCCCGAAGTTCTAACCCCTACGCAATAAAGACAACACTCCGGCGGCTGTGGCGTCACATCTCAGCCGCCGGATATAAAACTGAAACGCAAGCGCATTTATGAAAGGAAGATATACACAGATGACGGACCATGTGCGTATTTTTGACACAACACTGAGAGACGGCGAAGAGGCCGCCCGCATAAATCTAAATAAAGAGGAAAAACTTCAAATCGCGCGACAGCTCGAGAGGCTCAACGTCGACATCATCGAAGCTGGATTTCCCGGCGGGTCGGAGGATGATTTCAAAGCTGTACAGGCTATAGCAAGAGAGATAAAGGGCCCGGTCATCGCGGCCTTGTGCCGCACATCTGAGGACGATGTCAGAAAGGCCGCCGAGGCGATAAAGGACGCGGAGCATCCGCGCATACATGTCTATATCGCGACAAGCCCGATACACATGGAGTACCGTCTAAAGATGACCAAAGAGGAAGTCCTCTCCGAAGTCCGCGGCGCCGTCACGCTCGCGCGTTCGTTCGTTGAAGACGTCGAATTTTCCGCAGAGGACGCCAGCCGCTCTGAGATACCATTCCTCGTTGAAGTTTTCAAAACCGCGATAGACTGCGGCGCGACCACCCTTAACATTCCTGATACGGTAGGTTACGCGCAGCCGCACGAGTTCTCCGCGTTTATTAAAGAGATCATAAAGGGCGTGAACCCGCCCAAAAATATTATATGGTCCGTCCACTGCCACAACGACCTTGGGCTTGCCGTCGCAAACTCACTCTCAGCCGTCAGGGCCGGAGTGAGGCAGATAGAATGCACGGTCAACGGTATCGGGGAGCGCGCGGGCAACGCCTCTATGGAAGAGATCGTAATGGCTCTCAACACACGCGCTGACCTCTACGACGCAAAGACGGACATTGAGACCCAGAAACTTTACAGCACGAGCAAGCTCGTTTCGCGGCTCACAGGCATGGTCGTCCAGCGCAACAAGGCGATCGTCGGGCTAAACGCGTTCGCGCACGAGACGGGCATACACCAGCACGGGATGCTCTGCAACAGAGCGACGTACGAGATAATCACGCCTGAGACGGTCGGAGCCCCCGCAGTCGAACCTCCGCTAAGCAAGCACTACAGCAAGACGGCGTTCCGCAGCAAGACGGAGAACCTCGGCTATCAGCTCTCGGACGATATGCTCGACACCGCGTCGAAACTTTACAAAGACCTCTGCGTGAGAAAGAAATATGTATCGGACGATGACATTGAGGCGCTCATACTTGACCAAGTGCTTTCGTTCACGCCGGAGCAGCGCTTCACGCTAAAGGACTTCGCCGTACAGGTAGGCACGGCGTGCAAACCGACGGCGAGCGTCACGCTCACCTGCGACGGGCATGACTTCACGGAGGCCGCTGTGGGCAACGGGCCGGTCGACGCGGTATACAGCGCAGTCAAAAAAATATTGAAGATAACTCCGCAGCTTCGCGGATTTCAGATAGGGGCGACAAGCGAGCACTCGGACGCTATGGCCGAGACCCGAGTCGTTATTACCTTTAAGGATATAAAAGCGCAAGGGCGCGGCACAAGTACGGATATCATAGAATCGTCCGTTCGCGCGTATGTGGACGCCATCAACAGGCTCTACGATTCCGCGGCGGCAAAGGAGGTCAAACTCAATGACTAGAATGAACGGAGCTCAGATGGTCGTAAAGTCGCTCGAGGCCGAAGGCGTCGAGACGATGTTCGGAATACCAGGGGGAACAGTCATCCACCTCTACGACGCCATCTACGACTCAAAGATAAACCATATCCTTATGAGGCATGAACAGGCCGCGGCACACGCCGCAGACGGATACGCGCGCGTAAGCGGACGCCCCGGCGTATGTATCGCGACATCCGGCCCAGGCGCGACGAACCTCGTGACCGGGCTCGCGACGGCAAACATGGACTCCGTGCCAATGGTCGCGATAACAGGGCAGGTCTCCACATCGGTGATAGGCACGGACGCGTTTCAGGAGGCCGATATACTCGGAGCGACTATACCCCTTATAAAGCACAGTATGCAGGTGCGCTCGCCGGAGCAGATACCCTCCGCGATAAAGAAGGCCTTCTACATCGCGTCAACGGGAAGGCAGGGGCCAGTTCTCGTGGACGTTCCCGCCGATGTTCAAAAGGGCTTCGGCGAGTTTGAGTACCCTGACAAGGTTGAGCTGCCCGGCTACCATCCAAAGGCCAGCATAGATATAGACAGGCTTGACGAGGCAGTCTCGATAATCGAGAACGCGCAGCGTCCCGTTATCTTCGCGGGCGGCGGCGTCATACGCTCCGGCGCGGCGGCGAAACTCATAAACCTCGCCGAATCGATGGAGATACCTGTCACGACGACGCTCCTCGGCAAGGGCGCGTTCCCTGAATCACACCCACTTGGGCTCTCGCTCGGGATGGCCGGGATGCACGGGCACCCAGTGGCGAACAAAGCACTCATGACTGCGGACGTGGTCATCGCCATAGGCTCGCGCTTCAGCGACAGGACGACTGGCAACGTCAAACGCTTCGCGGCCGACGCTAAGATAATCCACATAGACCTCGACCCAGCCGAGATAGATAAGACCGTCGGCTCCGACGTGTGGCTCGTGGGCGACGCAGGATTTATCATCGACAAACTACTAAAATCATTAAAGAAGAAAAAGAATTACGCCGGATGGCTCGAAGACCTTGAAATCATCCGCCAGAAAGAACCGATCCCCAAGAACGTCTACGCCGGCGAGATAGCCCCGTGGCAGATACTTGAGACTCTGCGAGACATAACTGGCGGCAACGCCGTCGTGACGACGGAGGTCGGGCAGCATCAGATGTGGACGGCACAGTATTATAATTTTGAACGTCCGCGCCAGTTCCTGTCCTCCGGCGGGCTCGGCACGATGGGCTACGGCTTCCCAGCCGCACTCGGAGCGTCGTTCGCGGCAAACGGGCAGTACACATGCTGCATCGCGGGCGACGGCAGCCTCATGATGAACATTCAGGAGCTCGACACCTGCGCGCGCTACAACATCCCCGTCAAAGTGTTCCTCTTCAACAACGCCTGCCTCGGAAACGTGCGCCAGTGGCAGCAGATGTTCTACGACCACCGTTATTCGCAGACGATATACAATAAAAGCCCGGATTTTGTTAAAATAGCGGAGGGCATGGGCGTCAGGGGGTTTGCGGCGTCGCGTCCCGAGGAGATAAGGGGCGTCATCGAACAGGCGCTCGCAATCGACGGGCCCGCGCTCGTAGATTTCAGGATACCACAGGGGGCGCTGATAATGCCGATGGTCGTCCCCGGCGAAGCAATAGACAACATGATATTCAATTAAGTTTAAGAAAAGGGGAATTTAAATGAACAGTGACAAGGCAAAACAAGGATACACTAGAAGCCCTCACAGGTCTCTGCTGAAGGCCGACGGTTTCACGGATTGGGAGGTCGAACGTCCGTGGATAGGAATAGCGAACTCATACAACGCAATAATCCCTGGGCACAGCCACCTGCGCGGCATCGTTGAGGCGGTCAAGGCCGGGATATACGCGGCGGGCGGCCTGCCAATAGAATTTCCGACGATAGGCGTATGCGACGGCATAGCGATGAACCACGAGGGAATGAAGTTCTCGCTCCCAAGCCGTGAGCTGATCATGGACTCGATAGAAGTCATGGCTATGGGACACGCGTTCGACGGACTGGTCCTCGTCCCCAACTGCGACAAGATCGTCCCCGGCATGGCTATGGCGGCAGCAAAGCTCAACATCCCGTCCATAGTGATATCAGGCGGCCCGATGATGGCTGGACGGCTCAGGGGCAAAGCCCTCGACCTCAACAGCGTGTTCGAGGGCGTCGGCATGAAATCAGCGGGCAAGATAGACGACGACGGCCTCAAAGAGATAGAAGACAACGCATGTCCGGGCTGCGGCTCATGCTCCGGCATGTTCACGGCCAACACGATGAACTGCATGATGGAAGTCCTCGGCCTCGCGCTCCCCGGCAACGGCACGATTCCCGCCGTCCACGCGGGACGCATCCGCCTCGCGAAAGACGCTGGACGCGCGATAATGACGCTCGTCGAGAAGAACATCCGTCCGCGCGACATCCTCACAAAAGAGGCGTTTGAGAACGCGGTCGCGGTAGACCTCGCGCTCGGCGGCTCCACAAACACATCGCTCCACCTCCCGGCGATCGCATGGGCGGCGGGGCTTAAACTCTCGCTCGACGCGTTCAACGAGTTCGGCGAGAAAGTCCCGCACGTCTGCTCTATGAGCCCCGGCGGTCTCCATCACATCGAAGACCTCTGGCAGGCCGGAGGAGTCGAAGCCCTGATGGCAGAGCTGCTCGAAGCAGGGCTGCTCCACGGCGAGACGATAACGGCAACGTCGCACACGACGAAAGAAAACATATCGGGCGCAAAGGTCAAGGATGCCGACGTCATCCGTCCGCTAGGTGACCCATATCACAAACAGGGCGGCATAGCCTTCATGAAGGGTACGCTCGCTCCGCTTGGCGCAATCGTCAAACAGGCGGCGGTGCTCCCTGAGATGATGGTACACGAAGGCCCCGCCCGCGTCTTTGAATGCGAAGACGACGCAAGCGCCGCGATACTCAACAACGAGATAAACGACGGCGACGTCGTAGTCATCCGCAACGAAGGGCCGAAAGGCGGCCCCGGCATGCGAGAGATGCTCACGCCGACCTCCGCGATAATGGGACAGGGCAAAGGCGGCACAGTCGCGCTCATTACCGACGGCAGGTTCTCAGGGGCGACGCGCGGCGCTTCCATCGGCCACGTATCGCCCGAGGCGGTGTCTGGCGGTCCGATAGGGCTTGTCGAAGAGGGCGACATCATATCCATCGACATCCCCAACAAACGCCTCGACCTCAAGGTCAGCGAAGAAGTTCTAGCGGAACGCAGGAAGAAATACGTCCCCAAACCGCAGCATGTCGAGAGCCCGTTCCTCAACCGCTACCGCGCTTTCGCCACGTCCGGCGTCGAGGGAGCAGTCCTCAGAGACGCAGACTAAACGATACAAGACAAAATACACATAACAGCCGCGAAATCGCGGCTGTTTTTTTATCCTTGATCCTCGGCGAATACGCGGAGTTTGTATTACAATAACGGTGAAAAATCATTCAAACGAACAACAGCGGAGGCCGGAACAATGGACAGGAAGATAACGATGCTCGGCACGGGGCACGCCCTCGTCACAAAATGCTACAACACATGCTTCACAATAACCAACGGCGGCAATATATTCCTCGTGGATGCTGGCGGCGGCAACGGCATCCTATCGCAGGCCGAGAAAGCCGGGATAGATTTCGCCGACATACATCAAATGTTCCTCACCCACGCGCACACCGACCACATCATAGGCGTCGTCTGGGTCGTCCGCAAGGTCGTAACGATGATAGAAGAAAACAAATATCATGGTTCGCTCGACATCTACTGCCACAACGAGGCGGCCTCGGCGCTCACGACAATATGCGGCGCTCTGCTGGCGAAGAAGCAGCTCGCCCACATTGGCAAGGATATCTTCATCAGGACAGTCGCGGACGGCGACACTCTCTCGACGGGCGGCATGACGCTGACATTCTTCGATATCAAATCAACAAAGCTCAAGCAGTATGGATTTCGCGCCGTATGGGACAACGGGCTCGCTCTCGTCTGCCCGGGCGACGAACCGCTCTGCGAAGAGAACTATCGTTATGCGCAGGGCGCAGACTGGCTCATGCACGAGGCGTTCTGCTTAGCGAGCCAAGCCGACGTCTTCCGCCCATACGAGAAACACCACAGCGCCGCATTAGACGCTGGGAAGGCAGCCACGCGCCTCGGCGTCAAAAACCTCATCCTCTACCACACAGAGGACGCGAACCTGGCCAACCGCAAACGCCTCTATACCGCCGAGGCAAAAGAGGCCTTCGGCGGAAATATATTCGTGCCAAACGACCTTGAAGTGATAAATATTTAGCCTCAGACTTATATTTTCGCACTGTTTGAAAAAGTTATACTTGAAATTATAATAATTAAAAGTATAATAATTTCAGGACGGTGATAGCACATGAAATTTATCGACAGAGATAACGAGATGGCGGCGCTTGAAAAGGAATATCAGAGAACGTCGGCATCCTTCGTCGTGATATACGGGCGGCGCAGGGTCGGCAAGACGACGCTCATCCGCGAATTCATCAAAGACCGCAAGGCGCTCTACTTCCTCGCCACCGAGGAAAACGAGGCCCAAAACATTGCGTCATTCAGAAAGCTGGTCGCTGATTTCACAGGCAGCTCGCTATTGCGTTCGGTGGAGGTCGGCGAGTGGGAGCCTATCTTTGAGACAATAGCGAGCACGTCCTCCGATGAGAGGGTCGTCATCGTGATAGACGAATTTCAATACCTTGGCAGCGCGAACCCAGCTTTCCCGTCCATCATGCAGAAGGTGTGGGACACGATGCTCCGCGACAAAAACATCATGCTGATAATCTGCGGTTCTCTGATATCTATGATGGAAGCCCAGGCGCTGAACTACTCCAGCCCTCTCTACGGCAGGAGGACGTCGCAGATAAAGCTCGGCCCGATCCCGTTTTCCTACTACAAAGACTTCTTTCCGCATAAGGATTCCCGCGAACTGCTGGATTTCTACTCCGTAACCGGGGGCGTGCCGAAATACATAGAGATATTTGAAGACAAGCGCGACATATTCTCAGCGATAAAAGACAACATCCTAGACAGGTCGAGCTTTCTCTACGACGAGGCATACTTCCTCCTCCAGCGGGAGGTCTCCGAGGTCGGTTCGTACTTCTCCATACTCAAGACAATAGCGGCCGGCAATGAAAAATTGTCAAAGATATCCACTGTCCTTGAGCTCAAGCAGAGCGGCCTGACAAGATACCTCAAGACGCTCTCCGACCTCGACATCATCGAGCGCGAAGTGCCTATAACGGAAGACAAGCCGGAGAAAAGCAAGCGCGGCCTCTATCGGATAAAAGACAACTACCTGCGCTTCTGGTTCCGGTTCATCTATCCCAACTCGGGCTACATAGAATCGGGCGACGTGGAGTACGTCATGTCAAAGATAAAAGAGAGCTTTGTCAGCGCCCACGCGGCATACGTATACGAAGACGTATGTATAGAGCGGCTTTGGCAGCTCAGCGCCGACGGAGTCATGCCATTCAGGTTCAACAAGGCCGGGAGATGGTGGGACGGAAGGGACGAGATAGACATCGCGGCATACGACAGCGCGGGGCAAGATATCGTCTTCTGCGAATGCAAATACACGAGCGAAAGAGTCGGGACAAAAACCCTCGAAGCCCTCGAAGGCAAAGCAAAGCGGGTCGATTGGAAGAACGACAGCCGCCGCGAGAGGTTCGCGCTGTTCAGCGTCAGCGGCTTCACAACTGAATTGACGCGGATCGCGGAAGCGAGAAAGGACCTTATTCTAATCACGCCGTGACGCTGTTCGGCGAGGTCCGCGGAAACACCTATGCGAAACGCTGCCACGACTGACAATTTATGCTATACTATTTCAACTCACACCCGCGAGGGGACGGTAACCATTGGGATCGCAGAAGCAATGGCGGAACAATGGATTTCAACTCATACCCGCGAGGGGACGGTAACATGGATTATTGTTGATTTTCCTATGCCGCTTCCCATTTCAACTCATACCCGCGAGGGGACGGTAACAACGTTCATTTATATTCGTCCTTTCAGTAAGTGATTTCAACTCATACCCGCGAGGGGACGGTAACTGCTGTCCGACAAATATGTTGAAGCAGTAATAATTTCAACTCATACCCGCGAGGGGACGGTAACATGTTAAAAGTCCTTCTCAGCTTCTTCGGCGGTCATTTCAACTCATACCCGCGAGGGGACGGTAACAGACGCGACAGCGGTTTTATGCACAGCCGGGTCATTTCAACTCATACCCGCGAGGGGACGAACTGTACGTCGGCTATAGACTTCTCGCTGTCCTCGCATTTCAACTCATACCCGCGAGGGGACGGTAACCCTTATCCATTGTCGAATAATTTTGTAGAAACGCATTTCAACTCATACCCGCGAGGGGACGGTAACGCCACGGTGACGGTTGCCGACCTTGCGGCGATGATTTCAACTCATACCCGCGAGGGGACGGTAACGTTGCGCCCGCTCTC
>JAUNSQ010000183.1 GCA_030539135.1 Synergistaceae bacterium
ATATTTAACCCTATCGAATGCGCCCCGGGGGCGCACACGATAGTCGGGGCATAATTCGCGGATTTCCCCGCTCACTCCGCCAAATACTTCATGGAATTCTCTTTGTTCTCCCGCGCAGCTTATAGATCAAAATTAAATTACGCGTATGTAACATCCCAAAACTTCTTCTTCAAGTTAATCTCCCCCGAAATCAGCCGCTCTTTGATGACTGCCACTATCTTCTCAGAAGACTTGGCGCCGTCATATGGGTTTGCTGTGAGTATTTTGTTCTCTTGATGTGAATACGCCAGCGCAAGCTCGAAGGCGGCGCTTATGCCTTCATATGCCGGAGGGCAGTTTATTATGCTCTCTGCCTGGATTCGGCCCTTTTGTCTGTCTCCGATGTTGACGGTTGGAATACCAAACGAAGGGGCCTCGACAATTCCGCTGGACGAGTTGCCAGCCGCGAATGTGCAGTGTTTGAGGGCGCTCAGGTATTTCAGGGAACCAAGCGACGCGAAGGCTGCCGCGTTCTCGTGGCTGCTGGCGTATTCGTCAATCATTCTGTTGATGACGGCTCCGTCCGCGTCTGCGTTTGCCTTTGTGAAAATGTATTTGAGCTCGCCGTGCGCGCTGCACACGTCCAGAAGGTTCTGAAACTGTTCTCCCGCGCTGTTCTGTTCCAGCGTCACCGGGTGGAATGTGACGACGGCATATGGTTTGTCCAGTCTCCAGTTGATCGTCCGCTCAAGTTCTTCCCTGCTTAACAGGTTCATACTTTTAATATTCTCAACGCCGAGCGCGCCGACGTTAAAGACTCGGGACGGCTCTTCCCCCAGTTGAATAACGCGCTTTCTGTACTCTTCTGTGCTCGTGAAGTGCAGATAGCTCATCTTCGTTATCGCGTGTCTGTATGCTTCGTCCACAGCGCCTTCGGTGGTCTCTCCGCCATACAGGTGCGCTATTGGAATCCTCTGGTTTGTCGCGGCACAGCAGACGGCGAGCGTTTCGTACCTGTCACCGAGAACAACAAGCATATCCGGCGTCTTATCGGCAAAGTATTCCGCGAATCTGATAATCGCTGTCCCCATTGCCGTTGAGACGGCTGTGGGCGTGTCCGAATCCTGTAGTATCTCAATCTTTGTGTCTATGGGTATGCCGTCGTTTTCTATCTCTTTGTACGTCATTCCAAACTTCGGCGACAAGTGCATACCAGTCACGGCTACAGCGACATCGAACACAGGATCCGCCATGAGTTTCTGAATAACGGGCTTTAGCAGTCCATACTCCGCGCGGGTGGCGGACAGGACGCATATTCTCTTCTTTTGTACGCTGTCGCTCATATCTCTATCAACTCATCCTCCGCGAAGTCACGTATCGCCCTCTGGCCTAGCACTTCAAACCATCTCATTGGGTTAATTCCATTGCCCGGGCGCTTGGTTGTAATGTTATCCTCGGAAAAGGTCTCGCCCTTTGCTATGTCTCTCTTTGCGATAATGCTCTTGCGAGCTATCGCAATGTTTTTTATCTCGGACGGCACAGGCCTCTTGTCGCCATTCCCGGTCGCTAACTCAACGTTCCTTATCACGCGGATCATTTGCTGCAGTTCGTCTGGTTCAAGGCTGGCTTTGTGGTCAGGTCCATTCATATTCCTGTCGAGCGTAAAGTGTTTTTCTATTATCGCCGCGCCCATAGCCGCAGCCGCAATCGGTATCTCTATCCCCTGCGTATGGTCAGAGTAGCCAACCGGCAGATTAAACGCCTTTCGCATTGTCTCCATCGCTTTTAAGTTAACATCGGCTATCGGGGCTGGGTATTCTGTCGTGCAGTGAAGCAGTGATATGGCGCCTGCTCCATGATTGTTCAGGACATCGATCGCTGCGGCGATTTCTTCAATCGTGCTCATGCCGGTGGAAAGCACAATCTCCTTGCCCGTCTTGGCTATCTCAATCAGGTAAGGCAGGTTAGTAATCTCGCCGGATGGAATCTTCCAGAACGGCATGTCAAGCGTATTCAGAAAGTGAATGCTCTCAATGTCAAACGGCGTCGATAGAAAAGTGATTCCGACATCTTTGCAGTAGCGGCTAAGACAGATAAACTCCTCCCGCGAAAGCAAGAGTTTTTTTATCATCTCGTACTGTGTCTCGTCAGAGCCAGTCTGCCGCTTCTGATAATCAGCCTTCTGCGCTGTTTTTGACACAACAGAAGACAGGTTACCCGTCTGGAACTTAACAATGCCGGCCCCGCACCTTTTAGCCTCGTCAATCAGTCGTTTTGCGATTTTAACGTCTCCATTATGATTGACGCCAGCTTCAGCAATAATAAGTATGCTCATTAATCAGCCTCACCACAGCCTTCCAATGCGATTTTGTGCATGGTGCATTCCTCCATAAAGCGATATTGAATATTCATTAACAATTAAAATATTTTGCCGATCATTGTTCATGTATAAAATTCTATCTATAATCCACAATCATTTAATATTTTCTCTACAGACTCCCATATCGACAGAGATGGATTCTCTCTGTAATACTTGTATTTCTTATATGTCTGCTCCGTGTATCCGTGTGTTTCGGCGTTTGCAGCCATGATGGCTCTGGAGCGGCGTATCTCGCTTTTAACGTCGTCTATG
>JAUNSQ010000044.1 GCA_030539135.1 Synergistaceae bacterium
CGACGGCGGTCGCGAAAGACAAGAAGCTCAGCGACGGGGAGATGCTCGGAATGAGCTGGTTCGTCGAGGGAGTAGACGGCTCTATATCAAGATAGATCGCCAACGCCGCCGGGCGCCGCAATGGGTCTATATCAAAACTTGCGGCATGACAAGCAGAGCCTTTATTTAAGAATAAATACCCCTATCAGCCCGTAGAGGAACAACAGCACGGGCGGATGTTCCTTTATGAATTTCACATACCTCAGCAGCGCTATTCCCGCCGCGAGCATCGCTGTGGCTATCAGTCCGTTTTTCCACGTTACGGTGAGCGGCGAGACGAGCGAGAGGACGAGAAGCCCAGCGACTATCGGGCGAAGCAGCAGCTTGAACTTTTTACTCTGCTCGGACGTCGCGCGGCGAAGCAGCAGCAGCACGACGCAGAGTACGGAGAGCGGAGCGGCTATGAGCGACAGCGTGGCTATGAACGAGCCGAGCACCCCAGCCTGCTGATATCCGACGAACGTCGCGGCGTTGACCGCTATCGGCCCGGGCGTGACCTGCGACAGAGCGAGCACCTGCCCGAACTGTTCGCGCGTCAGCCAGCCGGTCCGCGTGACGAGCTGATATTCTATGAGCGGGAGGGTGGAGAGCCCTCCGCCAAAGGCGCATATACCGACCTGGGCAAAGGCCGAGGCTAATCTAAGCAGCATGGTCATCTCGACATCGCCAGCCTTTCGTGGAGGAATTGGAGCAGCAGCACGAGGATCATGGCGATGAGCGGGTGTATGTGGAATACGCCTATCATCGAGACGACTATCGCGAACGGCACGAGGTTCCACCAGCCAGAGGTCAGAGTGTTCTTGACGTTGTCGAAGACGACCGTCGTTATGATGGCTCCGGTGCCCGCGAGGACGCCGCGGAAAAATCCCTGCACCTGCGGGACGTCGGAATATTTCAGGATAACGGGCGCGAGCGCGAGGACGATGAAGAACGGCGGCGTGACCGCGCCTAGCACGGCGGCTATGCTCCCCGCGAGCCCCTTGTAATGTTTGCCAAAGAGCCACGATATGGAGACGGCGATCGGCCCCGGCATCGACGCCGCGAGGCTCACCATGTCGGTGAACTCCTCGGGGTCTATATCTTTGCGCTTCTCCTCCTCAAGCTGCACCATCCCAAGTATGACGATGCCACCGCCAAACGTGACGGCGCTTATCCTGAAGAAGAATATGAAAAGTTCCCAAAGGCTCATTTACTCATCCGCTTTCAAAACAGATTTCTCGTTGGACCAAGACCCTATGATAGGGTCGGCGTGTTTTTTAGTCAACAGAGCCTTGCCGGCCCGCGAGCGAGCGCAGGGCGGCCTCGTGATATTCCTTCGACTCCTGCGAGAAGCAGACGAGGCGGATCTGTTCTATCTCGGGATGCTCACCTAGAAACTCCGCGACCGTCGAGACAGCTATCTCCGCCGCGCGCTGCGGCGGGAAGCGGTAGACCCCCGTCGATATCGCCGGGAAGGCGACGGTCTTCGCGCCGACCCTGACGGCTTCGAGCAGGCTGTTCCGGTAGGCGTTCTCAAGCGTCTTCTCCTCGCCCCTGCCGCCTCCGCGCCAGATCGGGCCGACCGTGTGTATCACGTACTCGGCGGGCAGCCGATAACCCTTCGTCGTCTTGGCCTCTCCGGCCGGACATCCGCCGAGCCCAGCGCACTCCGTCAGCAGGTCCGGCCCGGCCGCGCGGTGTATCGCGCCGTCCACGCCGCCGCCCCCGAGGAGCGAGCTGTTGGCCGCGTTCACTATCGCGTCCGCGTCCTCCTTGGTGATGTCCCCGACTTTTACGATTATCTTTGAAAACCGCTCTTCCATGACGACCGCCTCTCTTTCACCTCTTCTTATTATATATTACTTAACCTCGCCCCGCGGCGCTGAAACATCACTCGGTAAAACGACCGCATGTATTATTTTAAGGCTTATCTTTTCTATCATTGGTGCTTAATTTTCTATTTTGAGGTATTTTTATTTTAAGATTTCAAAATTAAGCAGAAATTCCCTCTTGATTTTCTGCTTAATGAGATGTATAACTATCCATAAAATAAATTCCTTCATCGAAAGGGGCAGTTTGAATGCCGGAAACAAAAGATTTTCCAAAAATGCGCGATATATACGGCTCGCTCGTCTTTGACAAGAGAGAGATGAAACAGCGTCTGCCTAAGGATATCTATGAAAACCTCATGGCGGCGATGGAGGGGCGGCAGAAGTTAGATTCAGGCATAGCCGATACGGTCGCCCTCGCGATGAAGGACTGGGCCATAAGCAACGGGGCCACGCACTGGGCCCATTGGTTCCACCCGCTCAACGAACAGACCGCCGAGAAGCACACGGCGTTCACCACCTCCGACGAAAACGGCTTCCCGCTCGACATCTTCCGCGGGAAAGACCTTATGCAGAGCGAGCCTGACGCATCTTCCTTCCCGTCCGGGGGGACGAGGAGCACGTTTGAGGCGCGCGGATATTCCGCGTGGGATCCGACGAGCCCCGCTTTCATCGTCAAGAGCGCGAAAGGCGGCACGCTTTGTATCCCGTCCGTCTTCCTCGCCTACGACGGCTCGCCGCTCGACCTTAAAACTTTCCTCCTCCGCGCGACTCAGGCGGTAGAGACCCGCGCGATGAAGACTCTCAAACTCTTCGGCAACCGCGGCGTCCGCTACGTTCGCGCCACAGTCGGAGGCGAACAGGAGTTCTTCCTGCTCGACCGTCCGCGCGCGCAGCAGAGGCCGGATATACGTTTCTGCGGCCGCACGCTCCTCGGCGCTCGCCCTCCGCGCGACCAGAAGATGGAAGACCACTACTTCGGGGCGATACCGACGAGGGTGCTCGCGTACATGGAGGACGTACAGCGCGACCTGGCGCGCCTCGGCGTGAACCTAGCCACGAGGCACAACGAAGCCTCGCGCTGCCAGTTCGAGTTCGCGCCCATCTTCACCGAGGCAAACCTCGCCTGCGACCAGAACCAGCTCATCATGGAGACCATGCGCAAGCTCGCGCGTCAGCATGAGCTGAGGCTGCTCTTCCATGAGAAGCCTTTTATGGGGATGAACGGAAGCGGCAAGCACGTAAACTTCTCGCTCGAGGACAGCGAGGGACGCAATCTCCTGAAGCCCTCGACGAACCATAGAAAGAACGTCGTGTTCCTCTCATTCCTCTCGTCGTTCATACTCGGCGTTTCGGAATATCCGGGGCTGCTCCAGGCCTCCGTATCGACGCCGGGCAACATGTACAGGCTCGGCGGCAACGAGGCTCCCCCGTACATCATCAGCGTCTACCTCGGCGAGGCCGTGGCCAGTATGGTCCGCGCGATCGAAGAGGGCGGCGACGACGAGGGCGCTCACGCGAAGAAGACTCTCGACCTCGGGCTCCCGAAGCTGCCGGATATCGTAGCTTTCGACAGCGACCGCAACAGGACTAGCCCGCTCGCGTTCACCGGCAACAAGTTTGAGTTCCGCGCGCCCGGCTCGTCTCAGGCGATAGCGGTGCCGACCACGGCCCTTTGCGCGGTTTGGGCCGCTGGGCTCGAAAGGTTCAACAAGCTCCTCGAAGCCAGGATAAACAAGGGCGAAGATCCAATGGACGCCGCGATAAAAACTATCCGCGAAGTCTCGAAGGCCAACAGGAATATCCGCTTCGAGGGAGACTCGTACTCCGAGGAATGGCTCAAAGAAGCGAAGAAACGCGGTATAATCAAAGCGCATACGATACCGGAGGGCATCGACCTCCTGATGGAACCGAAGACTGTCAAGATGCTCGAACATCTTGGTATATTCAAGAAAAAAGAGCTCGAAGCCTTCTATACGATAAGATTGGAATCTTTTGTTAAAAATATTGATATTGAAATGGCGGTAATGGGTGATATGATATGGGAGGGTATCCTGCCGTGCATCTCAAAGCAGATACTCCTCGAGAAAGGTTCGCGCGATATGCTCGACGGGCTCAAGATACAGGGCGTCGAGAAGTGGAGTTCGCACATCGTCATGCTCGCGAAGGCAAAGCTCGACCTTATGCAGAAGACGCGGGAGCTCGCGGAATTGAAAGAATCTCTGGCCAAGAAGGATACGCGCAGCCACGCTGAGGGCATCGTTACAAAGGCCGTGCCCCTGATGGAGGACATAAGAAAGATCGCGGACTCGGTGGAAATTTATCTCTCCGCGGAATATAAGCCATACCCTAACTATCGAAATCTTCTCTCTCTCTCGGCATAATGGGCCGAAAAACTCCAACACAGAAAAGCGCCCGGCAGACAACGGGCGCTTTTCTGTGTCTATAATCAGCCCGCGCCTGGCCACAGCGTTCCTATGCTGTCGGCTGCGCGGCTTGCATATTACATTGGGTTGTCGCCTTCGCTCTGGATGTCTTCGTAGTAAGAGCCCATAAGCTTCTTCCAGTCGACGCTGTCGTCGAGGAGGTTCGGGCACGTGTTGTCGGGGTAGAACCATTTGCGGCCAAGCCCCACGAACATAGGGTACCATTCGTTGATGTCCGGCGAGAGTATCTCGCCCTCCTGCCCTATGCGGCGAAGCTCGTGATACACGAGCGCGACCATCTGGCTCTCGTCCATCGTGGCCGTCGTCTTCGCGTAAAACTCCATGATGTAAAAATACGAGCACGCCCCGAGCTGGTATAGAAGCTCCGTCCACTTCGGCGGCATCCTCATCGTCTTCGCGAGCGTCACGCGGCGCTTGCTGCCCGCGCTCCTGTGGTTCACTATAAAGAGTATCTTATCTACGTCGATATGCGCGAGCTCCCTGTATTTGTTTATAAGGGCCTCGGCTATCGGCCTTATTTTTGTGTTGCATATCTCATAAGTAAATTCTGCGCTGTCTTCGAAGTCTTCGGACATGTGGATACCTCCAGTATAATTTTCTCTGAAATCAGATTATACCATCACGAAAGGCAATTTTTCAGCCTGTGGAAATTCTGTCGATAGTATGTGTTTTCATGTGGATAATGTGTAAGAGGGCTTTGACTTTTACTGATTTATATTTTCGATTTCTCGCCGTTTGGTCGGTTTTATACGCGAAATTTGGATAGACATTTGAGGTCGGCGCTGGCACAAAAGCGCCGCAAAGCATTGCAGATACTATATTTATCTAAGCGCTCGGGAAGCGGCGGCGGAAATATTTTCATTCTGGGGGCTGGTGGGATTTTGAGAACAGACAAACGGAACGCCGCCCCAATATATAGGACGGTGTTCCGTTTGTCTTATATTCCGCTCTGGCCTCCAGCGATAGTCGGGGGCCGCGTGGAATTACCTTCGATTTTTTAGCAGATCAATGGTTTGACCAGCGTCTTTCCACGTCTTGTGTATGTCGGGACGTCTAAGGTATCCTCCTGCGAGGGCTCTTTAGGCTGTTCGATCGGGTCAAGCCACTTCGGCGCCTGCGGCTGCGCGGCCTTTGGCTGTGCCGGCTGCGGTTGGACAGTTGGCTGTTCCGTTACGTGGACTGGCGTCTGGGTCACTGGCGCGGCATAAGCGCGCGGCTCAGGACGGCGATACGTATCCGTCTGCGGCTTCGCCTCGCTCTCAAAACCTGTGGCGATAACCACGACCTCGACAGATCCCTCCATCGTCGGATCTTCAACACAGCCCCAAACGAACGTGGCGTCTTCCTCTATCATATCTTCTATATATGCCGCAGCCTCCTGGACCTCAAAGATGCCAAGGTCGCTTCCGCATGTGATGTTCATGAGAACGCCCTTCGCGCCGCTTGACGCGGTCTCCATCAGCGGACTCTCGAGGGCCTCCTGGAGCGCCTTTGTGACTCTGTTCTCGCCGGTGGCCTTGCCGACGCCCATGACAGCTGTGCCGGATTCCTTCATTACCGTGCGCAGGTCGGCGAAGTCGACGTTGACAAGCCCAGGGCGCGTTACGAGGTCGGTGACCCCGAGGACGGCCTGCCGCAGGACTTCATCGGCCATGGCAAACGACTCCTGCCACAGCGTCTCCTTGTGCGCGAGGTCTATAAGTCTCTGATTGGGAACTACGATGAGCGCGTCGACGTTCTCGCGGAGCTTCGCTATGCCTTCTTCGGCGTAGCGCATCTTGCGCGCGCCCTCGAAGCTGAACGGCTTCGTGACAACGGCGACCGTGAGTATGCCCATCTCCTTTGCGGCGCGAGCGATGACGGGAGCGGCTCCCGTGCCTGTGCCGCCTCCCATGCCCGCCGCGATGTAGACCATGTCAGAGCCCTTGAGGTAATCGCGGATCTCGCTGATGGTCTCCTTGGCCGCCTGTTCGCCGACTTCGGGGTGAGCTCCGGCGCCAAGCCCCTTGGTAAGGACTTCGCCGAGCATTATCCTGTCGTCGCTCAGGGACATATCCAAGTCTCGCGCGTCCGTATTGACCGCGAGCAGATGGACTCCTTCAATGCCTTTGCGGATGATATGGTTGAGCGCGTTTCCGCCTCCGCCTCCGACTGCGATTATTTTAATATTTTCTTTAAGCGCCGGTTCGGGGCTGGGCTCTGTTGATAAAGGCATGCTCTGACTGGTTTTTGTGTATTCAAACTCCTGCGTCGATTCCAAGGAATAAAAGTCTTCTGCTGGAACACCCAAGGATATGCACCTCTTTCTGGAGTGTTGAGATATAATATTTTCACTGTTAATTATATCATCGTTGGGGCGTGTTTCAATTATGGAAGAGATAAAAAAAGAAATAAATTCCAATATTCGATCTCAAGCCGACAGAATACCGTTCGTCGTATTCTTCACGCTGTTCACGCTCCTCGCGTGGAAGATGACCAAGCCTCTGATGCTCGCGATGACGTGGGCGGCCCTCCTGTCGTTCATGGCGCACCCAATATATCTAAGGATACTCAAGCGGATGCGCGGCAAGTTCCCAAGCGCCGCTTCCGTGATGACGCTCGTCCTGCTCTTCCTCTGCATAATGCTCCCGCTCTTCGTCCTCATAGGCTCGATGATAAAGGAGCTCTCCGGCGTGTCGACGCTCGTCTCGGACTTCCTGTCAAAGATACAGTTCGGCGAGCTTCGCGACCCGTCGACGCTTGTCCCGTCGTGGCTGCCAAAATGGATCGCCGACGGCCTCAAATCGTTCCTCAAAGATTCCGAGGCGGTAAGCACTCTGCTCCAGAACTCGGCGCAGTGGTTCGGCGGGTTCCTTAAAAATATCTCCAAGGGGTTGTTCCAGTGGACGTCGTCGCTCTTCTTCGACGTAATGATCATCGTGATGGTGTCCTTCTTCTTTATAAGGGACGGGGCAAAGCTGATAGATTACCTAAAAAGCTCCACGCCGCTCTCGGACGACGAGAAAGAATTTTTCTTCGGACGCGCAAAGAACGTCCTTAGCTCTGTCGTATTCGGGATGCTCGTCACGGTCGCGATACAGGCCTTCCTCGGAGGGCTCGGCTGGTGGTTCGTCGGGCTGAAAAACCCGACGCTCTTCGGCATGATGATGTTCTTCGTCGGGATGTTCCCAGCAGGGACCGCCGTCGTCTGGGTCCCGGGCGGGCTGTACCTCCTGCTCACCGGCGACATCAAAAATGGGATCATCCTCCTTGTGTGGGGCGCGGCAATCGTGGGAACGATAGACAACCTCCTGCGCCCAATACTTATCAGCGGCGGGGACGGCGGCAACGTGCCGACGCTCATGATAATCATAGGGCTTTTCGGCGGCGCCATCGCGTGGGGATTTCTCGGGATATTCATCGGGCCGCTCGTGCTCGTCCTGTTCAGCATAGTCTTCGACATATTCCGCAGCCGCTGGATAAAGAGACGCGCCGGGGGCGATATATGAGCCCACTCGCGCTCAACACGATAGCGACGGGCGTCTCGCTCGCCATGGACGCTTTCTCCGTCTCTATATGCCTCGGGCTCTGCCACAACTCGCTGAAAACGCGGGAGGCATTAACGCTCGGAGGCGTGTTCGGATTTTTCCAGTTCTTCATGCCGCTCATCGGGGCTGAGATAGCAGAACACCTAAAGGGGTTTCTCGGCTCATGGACGCCGTGGATAGCCGCCGCCCTCATCGTCTGGGTCGCGGTCAACATGATAGTCGAGGCCTATAAAGGGGAGGACAAGACCAACTCCTGCATGTCTATGACCTTCCGAAACGTCATCATCCTCGCGCTCGCCACGTCGCTCGACGCGCTCGCGGTCGGCTTCTCCGTCCGAAGCACTGGCGGCTCCGCGTGGGCTCTCGCAGTCACGGCGGGGCTAATAACCTTTTTGTTATCCATCTTCGGGGCGCTGGCCGGGAAGCTGCTCGGCGAAAAGGTCGGCAGGAACGCCGAATACATCGGCGGCGGCGTCCTGCTCGTCATCGCCGCGAATATAATATTCTAACGAAGCAATCGAACCCTTTTTGACTTTACACAACAATAGATGTACAATGCCCATACATTAGAATACATAGGAGGGGTCGTCATGCCAACTGCGGCATCTGGAACAGAGATAGTGAGCATACGCCTAAAAAGCGGCGTCAAACATAAAGCTATGGAGAACGCGGAAGCGGTTGGAATTCCGCTCTCAACGCTAATCAGCGCGTTCGTTACTAAATTCGCGTCAGAAGGCGTCGTCCCGTTTGAGATAAGGGTCCCTGAAACGCCGGCACCCCATGTACTAGCCGCGATACAAGAGCTTGAATCCGGCGGCGGGACTGTGTGCGACAGCATAGAGGAGATGTATGCGGCGGCCGGAGTCACGGCGAGATAATGCGTGTCCTAGTCCTATCCGCGCAGTACAAAAAGGATTTAAGAAGGTTAGAAAAACAAAAAGCCCCGCTGAAATTTTTAAGCGAGGCGGTCACAATGCTCTGTGAAGACCAGCCGCTCCCTGAAAGTTACAGAGACCATGCTCTTGCCGGTAAATTACGCCAGTATAGAGAACTCCATGCGGCTCCTGACCTGTTGCTCATTTACTGTAAACGCGGAAACGACCTGCTGCTGCTCGCGGCGGCCGGAAGCCACTCAGAGCTATACGGCAGATAGAAATTTCATTGACGACAAACAACAAAACCCTGTTGGCGGTTACCGCATTTTTGTTTTAGCAACATCACAAAATCGGGGCGGAGAAGTGTCGATAACGACGCAATATGAAGCGGGAGGGTTTGACGGCGTACTAATGGTACGCCGAAAATCCTCCCGCGAGTGTTGCTAAGTTAGCGGCGCTTATACGCCCCGATTTTTCAAATAACGGTTTAGACATGGCAGTAACGATGTAATATGAAGAGAGAGCCCCCGACGGCGTACTTTTGGTACGTCGAGGGGACTCTCTCAAATATTACGAAGTTAATGCCGTGTATAAACCGTTATTTCACGATGACGGAGATACCATTAGGAATAACCGTAACACTCGCGCCGCGGCCCTTCTTCGCGTAGGCCATCTCCATAGCTTCATCTATCGTCGGCGCGAAGCTCATCTTCATATCGGTGAGCTCCTTCCTCCATGCCTCGCGCGAGACGAATATTACTTCGTGGTTTATCAATATTCTCGCGAGAACCTGACTCTGCCACTGGTCGGGCGGAGTCTTGTCCATCGGCGTAGCCATGAACTCATCATAGAGCGATTTCGGATCCCTGCACTCGGCGAGCTGGCGATAGAAGAAATCTCCGCCCATGCCGTCGGCGCACTCGGCGCATACGATGATGACCGCGCCTTTCGCGGCGGACGCCTCGGCGGCCGTCATGCTCTTGACGCACTGATAGATGTTCTGGTCGAGCGGCGCTCCGCCGTTCGTCGTGACGACGATGTCGGCGGGGATCGGCGACACTTTGCAGTACGTGTCGAGGAAGTCGCATCCGGCACGATGGGCTTTGACGACGTCTCCGGCGAACGCGGCGACCGTCTTATGCGCCTCGTCTACGATGACGTTGACGATATAAGCCAGCTTCGCTAGGCGCGACGCCTCTATCATGTCGGCGTGTATCGGGTTATTATCCAATATTCCAGTGCGTGAGTATTCGCTGTCGATAAACTTGCTGCAATGGTTGCCAAGCACCGTGACGCGGTCGCAGATTCCGGGCAGGATGGACTTTCTTCCGCCGGAGAAGCCCGCGAAGAAGTGCGGCTCTATGAAGCCTTCCGCGACCACCAAGTCCGCGTCGACCGCGAGTTTGTCTATCACGAGCGGCGCGCCGGACGGCAGTATGCCGACTTGAACGTTGCCCGTCTTGTTGTCGCAGTCATGGACGATTCTCTTTTCACTGTTGAATATCTCTGAGCCTAGCTTCGCTTCCAGCTC
>JAUNSQ010000184.1 GCA_030539135.1 Synergistaceae bacterium
TTACTATCGTGTAATGAAAATGTCAACAGCCATCGGCTTCATATAATGCTGATTGTTGAGCTCATGACGCGAGTCAAATATTTGCGGGCGCATAAAAATGAGAGGGCTTTCGCCCTCTCGCGTGATGTTGAAGATTATTTGCGGTTTATTATTTCGCGCTCTTGCCTTGGTTCGCGACTGCGGCCTGCGCCTTTGCGATGGCCTCTGTGTCGCCGAGGTAGTAGTGTTTTATCGGCTTGAGGTCTTCGTCGAGTTCATAGACGAGCGGTGTCGCCGTTGGGATGTTGACTCCGATGATGTCGTCCTCGGATATGTTGTCGAGGTATTTGACGAGGGCGCGGATGCTGTTGCCGTGCGCCGCGACAATTATTCTTTTGCCTGATTTTATTGCGGGGGCGATGACGTTCTCCCAGTAGGGCATGACGCGCGCGACTGTGTCGGCGAGGCATTCACCCGCGGGGATGTCTTTTTCGTCCAGCCCCGCGTAGCGCGGGTCGGAGCCCGGGTAGCGTTCGTCGGTCTTCTCAAGGAGAGGCGGCCTTGTGCCGTAGCTTCTGCGCCAGATCTTGACCTGGTCTTCGCCGTACTTAGCCGCTGTGTCGGACTTGTTGAGCCCTTGCAGAGCTCCGTAATGGCGTTCGTTGAGCCTCCATGAGTGTGTTATAGGCAGCCACATTGCGTCCATCTCTTCAAGGACAGTCCAGAGCGTCTTTATCGCGCGTCTGAGCACGGAGGTGTAAGCCTCGTCAAAGACATAGCCCTCGCTCTTGAGCAGTTTGCCGGCGGCCTTAGCCTCGGCGAGCCCCTTTTCCGAAAGCGGCACGTCCGTCCATCCCGTGAAGCGGTTCTCCTGATTCCATGTGCTTTCCCCGTGTCTGATAAAGACGACTTTATACACTTGAAACACCTCTCGTTTGTTTTATTATCGCGCCTGGGTCGTGACCTTGTCCCCGTCGTTCAGGTTGTTCCCTCCGAAGACGATGACCTTCTCGCCGGGGTTTAGCCCCTTGGTTATCTGAATTGTAATGCCCTGTTTGATTCCTGTCGAGACGCTCTTTAGCTTCGCCGTATCTTTTTCCATGACGAAGACGTACTGGCCCTTTTCGTTGTTGTGTATCGCGCCCTCGGGGACGGTTATCGCGTTGCGGTATTCTTTCTCGATTATCGACGCCTGTCCGAACATGCCGGGGCGGAGCGCGAAACCGGCGGCCTCGTTGTCGAGGTATATCTCGACGTTGCTGGTGCGGGTCTCCGGGTCTACGAACTGGTCGACGCGGGAGACTTTACCCTCAAATTCTCTTTCGGGTATCGCGTCGAATTTGAGCGTTACGGACATCCCCTTGCGCACGATGAAAATTTTTGACTCGGGTATCTTGAGCGTGGCCTTCATGAGTTTGAGGTCGGCGATGTCGAGTATCGGAGAGCTCGGCGATATCATCGTGCCCGGCGTCAGCGAATAGTTGTCGAGCACTGTGCCGTTGAGCGGCGCGAGTATTATGTAGTCGCCGCGCGACGAGCGGAGCCTGTTGAGGTCGGAGGCCGTCTGGCGTTCTTTGGCGAGCGCTGCGGTGTGTCCGGCCTTCGCGCTCGTGTATGTCGTGGCTATGGAGTCGTACTGCTGCTGGGTGCTGAAGCCCTCTTTGACGAGCCTTTGGTAGCGTTCGAGGTTCGTCTTGGCGTTCATCATCTCGGCCTTCGCGCGTTCCGTGTCGGCCTTCGCCGAGGCGACCTGCGCCGCCCCCGCCTCTATCTGCGCGTTCTGCTGGTCGTGTTCGAGAGTGGCGACGACCTGCCCCGCTTTTACGGTGTCGCCGGGCTTGACGTTCATGCTCTCAAGGCGGCCCGAGACGCGCGGAAGCATCTTTACGCGCTTGACCGCGTCGATGGCGGTGTTCTGGACGATGTTGTCGCGCACTGTGCTTGACCTGTTCACGGTCTCGACTTTGACGTAGACCGGCTGGGGGCCGTTGTCCTTTTTGGACGAGAAGAAGGCGGATATGGCCTCGCGCCTGCTCAAGACTCCAATCGCTACGATCAACAGCAGAGAGATAAGTATTATCCTGACGGTTGATTTATCAGGCGTGTTCTTAAAGATTTTGCTCATTTAAAATTCTTCCCCTTTGCCCAGTCAAGTATTGTCCCTTCCGTTACCTTTAGCGCGACGATGGTCAGAAGATGGTTGTATTCGGCGCTGAGATAGTCGAGCCGCGCCGATGTGTACGACGTCTGCGCGTCGAGGAGGTCGAGCTGCGGGGTGACTCCCTCGCGGAAGCCGACCTCGGCCAAGCGCAGAGATTCCTTCGCGAGTTCGAGGGCCTTCTCGGACGCCTTGAGCCTGCGCAGAGTCGTCTCAATGTCCGTCCACGCCGTCTCTACCTCTGATTTTATATCCAGCTCCTTCTGTTCGAGAGCTATCTTGTCCTGTCTGCGGGTCGCCTCGGCTTTCATCACGTTGCTTCGCGTGACGTTCCTGTCGAATATTGGAACGGCGGCGGAGAGCTCGACCTTCCAAGTCTGGTCGCCTTCGTCCTTCCTCATGTATGGGTACGTGTAGCCGCCGAGGGCCGTGAAGATAAGTTTCGGCCTTAGG
>JAUNSQ010000185.1:0-244 GCA_030539135.1 Synergistaceae bacterium
GTCTGCGTTATGAGCTGCCCCGCGGTCTTTTCTTCCTGAGTGATAGCGTGCTTCTTAAAGAATTCAAAAGTGAGCGCGGCCCTGCGGAGTTCACCGCTGATGATGTAGCATATCATGTACGATTTTACGCCGCGGTCGCCGTAGTCGTAGAAATCGAAGATATCGGCGTCAGGGTCGTCCGCGTCGTCGCAGCAGATGTTATTTTCGCTGTCCAGCGAGTTCTTGATGACCTCACATTTGTCGG
>JAUNSQ010000185.1:254-2586 GCA_030539135.1 Synergistaceae bacterium
GGAGGGGATATTCTGCCGCTGGTCAAAAGTCGAGGCCACGCCGTCCTTGCACCATTCGTAGACGGCGGACACTCTGCTTGCGTCGTCGGAGAAAGTCGCGACCTCTATGCGCCCCACGTTAAACGAGTTGCCCACAAAGTCGAGGAGCAGGTCCATGGATTTATCGGTGTCGTTGTACTCGTAGAATATCTTTAAGATGTATTCCGCTATATTGTCGCGGAAATTCTTCTGCGCGGCGGCGTCCTCCGGTCTCTCATCGGCGTAGAAGGCCGTGAGCGGGGCGGGTTTCGCTATCTGTTTGCCGTCCGCCTCACAGTAGCACAGGTCTGTGTCCTTCCCGCTGCGCTTGGCGATATAGAGCGCCGTGTCGGCGTTGTCCATCAGCTCTTCGTAGGTCGTCCCGTGCTCGGGGTAGAGTGTGAATCCGATAGTGCAGGAGACGGGGTATGTCCTGCCCTTGTTCTTGAACGTGCGGCGGAAGATGTTGTGGACTTCGTCTATTTTGCGTTTTGTAAGCGCCATGTCCTTTATGCCGCTCATGAATACGACAAATTCATCGCCGCCGACGCGCCCTACGATATCCGTGTCGCGGAATATCGTGCGCAGTGAGCGGGCCAGCTCGCTTATTACGGCGTCCCCGAACAGATGTCCAAGGCTGTCGTTCACATTCTTGAAATTGTCTATGTCAAGCAGTATGAAAACTCCCTGCTCGCCCTGCGGCAAGTTCGAAATGCGCTCGGAGATCAGCTTTTCGGTAGAGGCTTTATTCCAAAGGTTCGTCAGCGAATCCCTCATCGACGAATCGACGGCCGCTTCGAGAGCTTTCTTCTCGCTGTCTATATCGGTGAGTATGCCGAGCATCGTCCGTTGGTCGTATTTGGCCCTGCTCTCCTGTCCCTCAAATCGCACCCATTTCTTCTCGCCCGCATACGTTACGGTGCAGATGTCGAATTTGATTCTTCCATTCTCCTTTACCTGGCGCACGATACTATCATAGGCGTCTTCCCGCGTCGGAGCACAGATGACGTCGGTGAAAAATTTTACTTTTTCTTTGAACTGATCACGGGTGTAGCCGAGTGTCCTGTAGAAGCCGTCGTTTGCGTTGACTATCTCCCAATCCTCTCCGACTTGCCTTGCGCTTACTATGCCGCCGCTCACCGCGTTATAGAGGAACGATATCTCCTCGTTCGCGCTCTCTATGACGTTGAAACTGTCCTCCAACTCTTTAAAGATATACAGGCCTAACATCAGGAGCGCCATAAGCACTGCTAAAATGAGCAGGAAGCTCAATAAGAGCATTGCCTTCGCCTGATCCGAGAGCGCGGAGAATGGAACGGAGGTCAGCAGATACCATCCGTTTATGCCGACTGGCGCATAGCTCAGGATACGGTCGGAGTCCTCCCAATATCTGAACGAACCCGACCTGCCGACCCTCATATCGTCAAAGAGGGTGCGCATATTCTTGACTGTGATGGGGTCCTCCGAAGCGCTTATGACGTTATGGATGTTGATTATGCCTGAGCTGCGGGCATCGCGTTTTGTGCTGGCGAGTATCGCCCCGTCCTGCTGGACGATATAGCAATAGCTGCCGGCGATCGTGAAAACCATTCTGTCGTTCATAAATTTGTCCAGAGTCTTCTTCATATATGTGGCGACGAGGACCCCAGTCACTTTGCCGCTGTCTTTCACGGGGGTGGCGAAGATGACCCTAGGCGCGGTCGCGCCGATAGGCGGCACTATGATGTCGCTGATCACGGGTTCGCCGCCCAACGATTTCTCAACGCATTTTTTGCCCTGTTCGCCGAACGCGGCGTAGGAAAGCTGAGAATCGTTCCATTGCTGAGATGAGATATAAACTATATCGTCGAACTCTGTGAATCTGACGCGCTCGCGCAGCAGGTCGTCCGTCTCGAACGTTCCGCTCAGAGCCGCGGTGCGCTTCACGGTGAGGCTCAGGCTCCTGAGATAGTTCTTATTGTAGTTGATGTGGTTAGCGATGTTTGCGATACAGACCTTCTCGTCGCCGTGTATCTTTTCCATCGTGCTGTTGTTGATGAACGCGCTGATGTTGTTCAGGTATATTACGGAGGCAAGCACAATTATGCACGCCGTTACAGCGCACGGCACATAATACTTTTTAGATTTAAAAGATGAAGTAGTCAAAAAATAAAATTCCCTTCCAAACATGATATAAACAGTCGCGTACAACAATCAGCCGGGAGGTGGTGGACGGAAATTAATGAGCAACCGGCTGTCTTACTTAATAATAAGCTTAGACCCTTGGCTTTGCGCCCCTGACTTTCATCAGGTTTGCCCCTGTACATTAATTAAT
>JAUNSQ010000045.1 GCA_030539135.1 Synergistaceae bacterium
CATAGCGCCCGCGCTCTACAGCCTGACGACGAGAAACCCGCGCGGCACGTCCGTAGAAGCCCCGTCCCGCGGCGCCGGAACAGTGGAATATCTCTATGACCTCACGTTTGAGGCGAACGGCGCTGTATCACACGACCATCACATCTTAAAGAAAGAGCTTGAGCTGATAAATTCCGCGCAAAAATTCATCCTTCTGGATATGTTCCTCTTCAACGACGCTTACAACAAAAAGAAGGAAAGCTATCCGAACATAGCGGACCGGCTCGCGGCCGCGCTTATCGCGAAGAAAAGAGAGATACCGGACATACAGATCTATTTCATAACAGACCCATATAACGGATTTTACGGCTCGTACAGGGAGAAGCATTGGGACGATATGGAGGCCGCAGGCATTAAGACGATCGTGACAGACCTTGACGAGATGCGCGACTCCAACCCACTTTACTCAGGCTTCTATCGTCTCTGTCTCAAACATTTCAATTTCGGCGGTGATTGGCGTATGGGCAATCCAATAGACCCGTCCACGCCGGATATAACTTTTCGCGCGCTGCTTCGTTTAGCTAACCTCAAGGCTAACCATAGAAAGACTCTGGTCACGGACAAGGGCGCGATAGTTGCGTCGGCCAACCCGCACGACCCAAGCGGCTACAATTCAAACGTAGGCATATTTATCAGAAACAGCGAGATAGTCAACGATATCATCTCATCTGAGCGCGTAGTCGCGGAATTCTCTGGCGCGAGCATCCCGCCGTTCAAATACGAGGAACAGGAAGAGGACGCCTCCGGCATGAAGGTGCGGCTGCTAACGGAGGACAAGATATCCGATGGACTTATCTCGAACATAAAGATGGCGAAGATGGGCGACGCCATATCGATAGGCATCTTTTATATCAGCAGCCTCAAAATACTTTCGGAACTTCGCGGGGCGGTGGGGCGCGGCGTTGATATCCGTATCGTAGCGGACCAGAACGTAGACGCGTTTGGGATGAAGAAAAACGGCAGACCAAACAGGGACTTGCTCTCCAAACTTGTGCGCGATACCGGAGGCGCCGTGCGCGTGAGGTGGTATATCACGCACGGCGAGCAGTACCACGTAAAGATGTCCTTCTTTGAGTTCAAGGATCGAGACGTTGTCATACTCGGCTCAGGAAACTACACGAGGAGGAACATAGGAGGCTATAATATGGAGAGCGATATCGAAGCCGTGATGAATAAAGACTCTTCTATGAGCCGCGATATAAAAGAATATTTTGAGAGGATATGGAATAACCGCGGAGGACTTTTCACCGCGGACCACAAATCATACGAAAGAGACGGAGCCGCCAGCTTGTTCTTGTGTATATTCCAAGAATTGACAGGGCTCTGCGCATGGTGAGGAATATGAATGAGAACAACTCTAAGATTATATTGAAAAAGGGCGTCTGCTATTTTGCCGGGCTGCTGCTCATAGCGTTTGGCATCAATATCTCAAAGACGGGCGGACTCGGCATATCTCCCGTCAGCGCGACTCCGTTCGCGATAGAGACGATATGGGGCGTGGAGCTTGGGCGCGCCACTATGGGGGTCTATGTCGTGCTGGTGCTGATACAAATCGCTCTTCTGCGCAAAAAATTTAAGCCCTTACAGTTTCTTCAGCTTGCGATAACTTTCGCGTTCGGACTCTTTATCACATTCACGTCGCGAAAATACTGCCTCCTGTCATGGCTGCCTGACCCGGCCAACTACGCCGTCGCTTTGTCGTACACGCTTATCAGCTCTGTGATAATCGGCGTGGGCGTCAGTTTTTACCTCCTGCCAAAGTGGATACCGCTCCCGGCCGAAGGTCTTGCGGTAGCTCTTACTCAAATGAGCGGGAGGAAGATGGCCATCCATGACGCGAAGAACTTTGTCGATATATCGCTGGTGCTGTTCGCGGCGGCTCTGTCGCTCGTTATGCAGGGAAAGCTCGTCGCCGTCCGAGAGGGTACGGTCATAGTGGCGATACTTGTCGGGAGGGTCGTAGGCATAGGGAACAAGTTATACAAAGAGAAGCTCCTGAACTGGGTCTATGGTGAAGAACGGCCCAATCAATAAATCAAATCAGGCGCACTTCGCGTCTATCTTGGCGGCGATGACGCGCAGCAGGTCGTCTATCCCGTCGCCCGCCAGGTCTTGAACGATCTTTTCAAAGATACCTTCATTTTTCAGAACAGCGACAGAGCATCTGTAGTTGAGGTCGTATCCCCACGTCAGCTGAATGAGCCTGTAATCCTTGAGTGACTTTGCTTTGGGGTATGAGCCCTTGCCTGTGAGCCGTATCTCCTCGACTAACGCGGGCGTAAGTTCTTTGGTTATCGGATGCCGCGGCAGCATTTGGTTAATTGTGCCGTTTTCGATACGCGCCTGCACCATACGGAAGATGTCTATCTTGTCCGCGTCGCGGATAAGTTCCGCCCATTTGCGTATATCTTTGTCCATATTAGCGGGAAGGTCTTTTTTATTGTGATACTTGATTGCCGTGAGCAGGGTGTCCTTGATATTATTAGGCACGTCTTCCCAGATGAAATCTTTCCCCAGTATTTCAACAGCTAAATCTCCGTGGTCGACGCTTGCGGCGTCGAGAAACGTTCCGTAATCGCGGCTCTGCGGAAATCTGCCGACGTCGTGCAGCAATCCGACCGAATAGGCGAGCCACGCGTCGGTCGATTCGTTCCATGAAAGTTCTTCTCTAATTGCGCAGACGTTGCCGCATACTCGGCGGCTGTGCGCTTTTTTCAGCGCGCACATGGACGGCAGTTCGCCCGAGACCTTGAACATATCCGTATATTTTTCAAACCAATTTGATGTTGCATCCGTAGAGAGCACAGACATTACCTCCTGATTTTGCAAGACAACCATTATAATACATCTGGGGTGATGCTGATGGAATGGTTTAATGGATTGACGCCGCCGATTCAGGCTCTTCTTGCGGGAATGTTCACGTGGGGGGTCACGGCGCTTGGCGCTTCCGGGGTCTTCCTTTCGGAGAGGCCAAGCCAAAAAATGCTGGATATCATGCTTGGGTTTGCGGGCGGAGTTATGATAGCTGCGAGCTTTTGGTCGCTTCTTGCCCCGGCGATCTCCATATCTGAGGAGCTTGGATATCCGGGCTGGCTTCCTCCAGCCGTCGGTTTCATTTGCGGAGGCGCGTCGCTCAGGCTCCTTGACATGTTGATGCCGCACCTCCACCCGTCGATGGCGGACACTGACCCCGACGGCCCTCCGTCGACTCTGCGCCGTACGACGCTGCTCGTCCTTGCCATAACGCTGCACAATATCCCCGAGGGAATGGCGGTCGGAGTCGCGTTTGGAGCCATTGGCGTAATGTCTGGTTCTACCGCGGCTGGAGCCCTTGCTCTGGCCATGGGCATAGGGCTGCAAAACTTCCCTGAAGGGCTGGCCGTGTCTATGCCTCTGCGCAGGGAGGGCTTGTCCCGAATGAAAGCCTTTATGTATGGACAGCTCTCGGCTGTCGTCGAACCGATCTTCGCCTTTATAGGCGCGTTTCTAGTTCAGGCCGCTCGGCCCGCGCTTCCTTACGCGCTGGCATACGCAGCGGGCGCTATGATCTTCGTCGTGGTCGAAGAGGTCGTTCCCGAGTCGCAGTCCAGCGGATATGGAGACCTCGCTACGATGGGAGTGCTGACGGGGTTTGTCATAATGATGATACTGGATGTCGCGCTGGGATAAAATTCTAACGCGCCTCTCCGCTTCTATGCTATACTGATTGGCAGATATTTTGGCCGTAAGCGTGACCAAATTACTGTTTTGCTGTGACAATATTACTAGACTGGTATGCCCCGAACAACTGGGAGGTATTTTTTGTGGAGAATAGAATTGCTCTGATAGCCGGAGAGGGAGACCTGCCGATCGTTATAGCTAGCAGGCTCACCGATATTGGTAATCCGCCGGTAGTGTATTCCATAAGGGAAGAGATCGGAGCGCTGTCGAAATATGCCCTTGATATAGTCAACATTTCCAAGCCTGATTTTGGCTTCACGATAAACGATATGAAAAAGCGCGGAGTCGACAGCATCATCTTGGCCGGAACCGTATCCAAGACTCTGGTTTTTAAGCCGTCGCTTTTTGACCTTACGACACAGAAATTCCTCGCGGGCCTTCTATTCAGAGACGACCATTCCATATTGGGGGCCATCGTAGATTTCTTGGAAAAGTCAGGGTTCAAAGTCCTGAGTTACAGGGAGATAGTGCCAGACCTTCTGGCGCCCTCTGGATATATCGCGGGCCGCCGCGCCACAAAGGAAGAGCTCGACGATATCGAATACGGATTTTCGATATGCAGGGTGCTCGTTCCGCTTTCCTTTGGACAGACCGTCATCGTAAATAAAAAATCAGTAGTTGCGGTCGAAGCCATGGAGGGGACTGACGCAACGCTTCTCAGAGCCGGTTCTCTCTGCAGGGGCGGCACAGTCACAAAGATGATGCGCCTGGACCAGGACGAACGCTATGATATACCGACCGTTGGGCCCAATACCCTCAGACACATGGCGCAGGCTAAGCTCAAATGCCTTGCCCTGCACGCGGGGTGGACTCTTATAATGGAGCCTGAAGAATTTAAAGCCGTCGCCGAAAAAGAGGGAATAGCGGTCGTGGGAGTGGACGTTTGTCGGTCTTCATGAGCGCGGTCGAAGCGTCCGGCGACCATTACATCGCGGCGCTCGCTAAAACGTTAAGACATTCCGGCTATGCCGGGGATATATGGGGAATGGGTGGAGTGGAGGCCAGAGAGTCTGGCATACGCACGGCGTGGCATGGCGAGAGGCTCCAGCTTATGGGGTTCACCGAGGTGCTCCACGCTGTCCCGTCGATCCTTGCTCTGCTGAAAGAGATGACAGATAAAATTATCGAGGAAGCTCCGGCGGCTGTCGTCGTAGTAGACAGCCCTGATTATCATATGGGGCTGGTTTCGAGGCTTCGCTCGCAGGGGTATGCTGGAAAGATATTTTATATTTCTCCTCCCGCCGTATGGGCTTGGCGAAAAAGCAGGGTCCATGACCTGCGCAGGACGATCGATATGTGTCTGCCACTTTATGAGTTTGAGCACGACTATCTCGTCTCGAAAGGCTGCCGCAGCGGATGGATCGGAAGTCCGCTGCTTGAGGAGTTTGCCGGTGGCGAGTACAGTAAAGAAAATCTGCCGTCCGCGCTTTCGCAGGACGGTAAGCTTGTGGCCTTTCTGCCGGGCAGCAGGGCAAGCGAGATAAAGCACCTGCTCCCGACGATGGAAGAGGCGGCTTCGCGTTTGAAGGCCGAGGGGTGGCATCCGGTTTTTTCAGTGGCTCCTGGTCTTGACCCGAGAGTTCGCGCAAAATTGTTGGAACGCCTTAGCGCGGAGGGGATAGATTTTTACGAAGGTTCGGGAAGGGATCTTATGGCGACCGCAAACTGCGCGATAGGCGCGAGCGGCACTATCACAGTGGAATCGCTGATACTTGGCTGCTACATGATAGTGACCTATAAAATCAACAAACTGTCGGCTCTGCTGGCGAAGATGATAATTAAGACGCCGTATTTTGCTATGGCTAATATCCTCTGCGGTTCTGAGCTGTTCCCGGAATTGATACAGGACGACGCCAACGTTGAGAATATGCTCGGATGCGCGCGCGAATGGCTGAACGGCGATGAAAAACTGCGCGCGGAAGTGATGTCAAAGATGGAGCGCGCTAGGAAGAAGCTGGGCTCGCAGGGCGTTTATAAATATTGGGCTGGATTGCTTATGGAGGCCGGAATATGATACTTACGCTTAGGAACAAGGCTGCTTGGAGGTCTTATATCAGACTTCTTAAATATTGTATGCCTTATAAGCGCCGGCTTATAACCGCGCTGCTCTGTATGGTGCTGTCCGCGCTGTTCGGGATAATACCGCCGTGGCTGATCAAAAATATGGTCGACGAAGTCCTTATGGAAAAGAAGATGGCGGTCTTGAACCTCATCGCGGTAGGGGTCGTCGGTCTCTATATACTGAAGGCCGCATTCGGCTACGCCCACATGTACCTCATGACGTGGGTAGGCCAGAAGATAATAATCGATATCCGCCTGGAACTGTACGACCGTACTCAGAGGCTGTCGTTCGCCACACTGTACAGCCACCGCTCAGGGGATTTCCTGTCGCGTATAACGAACGACGTTGCGACGCTGCAGAACATACTTGCGACCGTTGTGGTAGATTTCGTCGTGCAGGGTTGTACATTTATCGGGATAATATGCTTCCTCTTCTTCCTTAACTGGAAGCTGTCTATAGCGACTTTTACCATCATACCTCTTGCCGTGCTCGTCATAGACAGGGCGTCGTCCAAGCTGCGCAGAGTCGGCACGATAATTCAGGAACGGCTGGCTATGGTGGCCGCGATAGCGCAGGAGGCAATTTCTTCTATACGAATCGTGCGTTCATTCGTTACTGAGGAAGAGGAGTTCGACCGGTTCAAGCGAGAGAGCGACAAACATTTCTCCGCGCTTATGAAGGGTACGCAGGTTCGCGGCGTGCTCGAAGGCGTGGTGGAGGTCATATTGATATCGGCGATGGCGTTCATATTGTGGCTTGGAGGCCGCGACGTCGTCAAAGGCGAGCTTACTCCGGGCGGACTGATATCCTTCCTCACATACATAGGGTTGCTCGTGCAGCCGGTGAGGATCCTCAGCAGAGTAGTCAGCAATATCCAGCAGGGGATAGCATCCGCTGACAGGGTCTTTGAGATACTTGACGAGAAGAACGAGGTCAAACTTGCTGATAACCCAGTAGTGCTGCCGAGGATATCAGGCAACGTGCGTTTTGAAGATATATGGTTCCAATATGACGATTCAAAATGGGTGCTTCAGGGGCTCAGTTTTGATATCAAACCGGGAGAAAATATTGCTGTTGTAGGGCCGACCGGCGTTGGAAAATCAACGCTTGCTGATCTTGTCATGCGATTTTACGATCCGCAGAAGGGACAGGTCTACATTGACGGCGTAGATTTAAAAGAGCTCGACCTAAAGACATACAGACGTCAGATAGGTGTCGTTCCGCAGGATCCAGTCCTGATGAAGGGGACTCTTGCGTATAACATAGGATATGGATATTGCGGCGTTACGGACGCGGAGCTTGAGAATGCCGCTAAGATTGCCGGCATATACGATTTTATCGACTCGCTGCCGGACAGATTTGACACGGAAGTAGGCGAGCGAGGCGTTACCCTCAGCGGAGGTCAGCGCCAGCGCGTGGCTATCGCCCGTGCTGTAGTAAGGGACCCCAAGATACTTATCATGGACGAGGCGACTTCGTCGCTTGACGCGCTTGTTGAACAGCAGGTGCAGGAAGCGATGCACAACGCGATGAAGGGAAGGTCGTCCATAGTCATAGCCCACAGGCTTTCGACGATAAAAGATGCAGACAGGATACTCGTACTGAACTCAGGAAAGGTGTCCGAGCAGGGGAACCACGACGAACTTATCGCGCTGGGCGGAGATTATTACAGACTGTTCAGCGCCGGCAGCGGAGAGCATAGCGAGAAAGATGTCTAGACTTATAAGGAACTATCTTAAATATACTCGCGGGGAAAGCAAATATTCCCCATGGTCGCTTCTCTATCCTACGCAGTTCATCACGCGCGCGTGGATGAAACTCAGGATAGAGCTCTACAAAAGTGGAATATTTTCCGGTATGGACCCCGTCCTGCCCGGCGTAAGCATCGGCAACAACTGTTTCGGCGGTACGAACAAGACGCCTATGACGGAGCTTGTCGTGCGGCAGTTTATGGAGGCTGGGATAGAAGCTGGACTTGTCAGCCGCGGCTATAGGACGAAGAAACATCCTCCGCTTTGGGTCGGACAGAACGAAGACAGCCTCAAACGCGAGATCGCAGGAGACGAACCGCTCATGCTGGCGAAACGTCTTCCCAATGTGCGCATCGTCGTCGCCAAGAACAGGGTCAAAGGGGTAGAGCTCCTTGCTTCGCTCGGGGTACAGGTCGCGGTCACGGATGACACGTTCCAGCACAGGAAGATGTCGAGGGACGTTGATATAGTCCTGGTAGACTCGACATGTCCTTTCGGGAACAGACAGGTCATCCCTGCCGGCTCCATGCGCGAGCCTATGTCGGCGTTCAGCCGCGCGGACATGGTCGTGCTTACAAAGGCAAACCAAGTCGATAAGGAACAAATAGTGAGCATCAAGAAAGAGCTTGAACCGTGGGTCGAACTGGATAGGGTATTTGTAGCCGAGATAAACCTTGAGTCATGGATGCTGTTCGACGGCGACGAGGTAAAGGACTTGTCGAGCGATATCGTCCCAAAAGGAAGATATATAGCGTTCTCGGCGATAGGAAACCCGCCTGGTTTTTATGATTTTATAAGGGATAAAAACGTGGACGTCGTGGCTTGCCGCACGTTCAGAGACCATCATATATTCACCGAGGAGAATATTAGAAACCTCGAAAAGGATGCGGAAGAACTCGGCGCGGATGGATTTATATGTACTGAAAAGGACGTAGTGAATTTGCCTGAGGAGTTGTCTATGAAGCTTCCTCTCTATGTTCCCAGAATAGCGGTCGTCCTCGACGACGATATGCGTTTCAGACAGAGGCTGCACGCTAAATTGAGGCCGCGGCTCATCGTCGCGTCGAACGGCTATGGCGAAGACGCTATTGGCGTAGTCCTTGCGAAAAAGATACAAAGCAGATTCAAATGCGCGAAGGTCACGGCGTTTGCTTTTGTTGGCTCTGGGCGGCATTACAGCAGCGAGGGCATCGACGTCGTTTCACCGAGCACGGACATGCCGAGCGGCGGCGTCATAAAATACAGCCTTACCGACCTGTTTAAGGATATACGGCATGGACTTGGCAACGCCATACGTTCACAGCTCGACCGCCTTCATGAGATGATGTACGTCTACAGGACGCCGGTTTGCGTTGGTGATGTTTATCTAATGATGAACATGCTGTGGGGACAGGGCATGAAGCCCATACTCGTCGCCACGGCTAAGTCTGTGAGACTCCACGGGCACTTGAAGATAGAAGAATGGCTGCTAAGAAAGAGGAGTCGCTTTGTCTGGACGCGCGACGCCGAGACTGCGGAGGAGCTTAAGAACGCCGGAGTAAACGCGCGCTTTGACGGCAACCCTGTAATGGATCTAATCGAGGACGTTCGCGACGATTCGTCAGTCTGGACCGGCACAGGCGCCAAGATAGTCCTGCTCCCGGGCAGCAGGCCGAGGGCTTATGAGGATATCAAACTCATACTCAATTCGGCTCTTGAGCTGTCGAAACGTGTCGAGTGCCAGTTTGTTATCGTGCCGGCTGTGACGATAGACATAGATAAGATGATCTCCGTGCTTGACGGATGGGATTTTTCACCGGATGGAAAATATATCGCTCATGGCGAGGTGAAAATAGCCGTATATGTCGGACAAGTCGCTGCGGTGGCGCGCAAGGCCAAACTGCTTGTTGGTCTTGGCGGGACCGCGAACCAGTTATGCGCGGGGCTCGGCGTGCCAGTTGTCTCTATAATAGAGACAGGGAAACTGCGTCAGAAAAAGTTGCTGAAGGAAGCAGAGATACTTGTCGAAGCCGACCCTGTAAAACTTGCCGAAGCCGCGGAGAATATATTGACGACGCCGGAACTCTTCAAAGAGATGAGCGAGGCGGGAGTCCGTTATCTTGGAGGAACAGGCGCTCTCGACAGCGTAGTAGAATATTGCGCTACCGTGCTCGGATGGGACAACAGGTGTTATGTGTATGAGAAATATGGCGAATATCTTAAAGAGATGTCCGCCGATAAAAAAGGAGCTGATAAGCTGTGATGAAAAATTCGGATGGCGTCAGAGCCGTCAAGGTCCGAGATGTCATTGTCGGCGGCGACAGGCTGGTCGTCACGGCTGGGCCATGCGCGCTTGAGAGTTACGATATCACGCTGCAAGTCGCGCGCGAGATGAAAAAACTTTGCGGCGAATTTGGCTTCGGATATATATTCAAAGCCTCTTTCGACAAAGCTAACAGAACTTCTATAAACAGTTACAGGGGCCCGGGGATAGATGAAGGGCTTGAATGGCTTGCGGAGATAAAAAAGGACGTCGACGTCCCTGTCGTTACGGATATCCA